>JAUWMW010000161.1 GCA_030612965.1 bacterium | reverse complement strand
CCTTCGATCTCGACCAGGCAGAGATTGCAGTGGCCGTCATCACCAGTCTTTTCCGCCGATATGTCACCCTCTATCTTGTGATCGACCTGATAGACAACCTCCGACCAGGTCACCTTGCTTGCCGGAGGAAGATCAGGGTGATGGCACAACCGGGGGATATAGATCTCCGCAGCATCGGCCGCCTCAAGGACAGTTATCCCCGATGGGCACTCGACGGAACGTCCGTCGATGGTGATGGAAATGTCTGTCATTGTCTACCTGTCCAAGAACATTATGTCTTCGGTGGCCCACAGCTTGGAGGCTGTCTCACAAGGGTTGTTGTGATGCGTGAAAATCGACGGACTTTTCAATTGCGGTGATTGCGGTTTCATTATCCCGATCAGTTCGTCCGGTTGGATGAGGACTTTGCTGTTAGCCGTAGGTATCTGAGATTCCGTCCTCATCTGTTCAGCACCAGAGTGCCCTCCAGCCAATGCTTGTAGAGCTTCTGGAGATTGAAGGCGGTGCCGATCAGCGACCATTGCGTCCGGACGTTCTCCATACCACGAACAGTCCAGCGTCGAAAACCCATGTTCTCCTTGATCTGGCCACAGATCGGTTCCACAATCCACTTTCGGGATCTTATTATCTCTTGTTGTCGAACTAACTTCTGTTTTTCGCGTTGCCGAGAGACAGCTTTCTCGTGTTCGCCACGGAGTATCGTCCGACCTTTCTTATTCGGACTGCATTCCCAACGAACCGAACAGTCATTATCGCGGCAGGCTCGCTCAAGGCCACGACTACTATGTATCTTCTGCACATACCCGAACAGCCACGCACTCTCCAGCAGCTCATTAGAATAACGGAGACGTCCGGTGTCACACGAAGGTGTACAAAAACCGAGATCCCTAAAATCAAGACTCTCTACGAAATCACGGATGAAACGGGCCGGATGGTCGGCCCCAACCCGATCCTCAAGACTCGGCGGCAACAAAAACGTCTGACTGTAATCGGCGCGAATCGCTCTGGTCATGATACTCCTCAATCTGATACTACCAACAGACTAAGAACATGATCACCCTAAATCAACTACAGACTTTTGAGTTACTATGTTATGAAAGTCCTGAGTGTTTGTTGTTAAATAATCGAGGCTACCTTTTCGAATTAAGAAACATCCATCAACGTGATCGCTAAGCGCCACAAACCCAAAAGAGGTAACCTCAGGCGCAAGATGCAAGATTACGTAGCAAAAAGACAATCGGACTTTTGTCGGTTTGGAGGATTCCAAGCTGACCTGGAAGCTCTGTGTTCGCTGTGATGGAATGATGGTCCATGAAACAAGTATGCCGGCGGAATACGACAATTTGCATAGTTGCTCAAAGGGTCGGTTTCAGCAGTTTGTAGCTTCATGATGCTCTCATGAATGTCTTCACGTCCGACTTTCCGAATGGGTAACATGTGGAAGAACCACGAATAGCAGATTGTAAAGACATTTATTGAAGCTCCTATCCGAAACTCTACAAAACGAAAATCATGAAAAAGGACTGCCTCATACAAAATCACCCTTGACTTTTATCATAGCGGACAGCCTCTGGACATCTGCCGTACACAAACAGATCAAGGTTGCCGGGGGAAACTGCAGTTAGACCGGATCACCGACCAATTCAAAACAGGCACGCACCCGCTCGAAAAGATCCACCGCTTCGTCATCAAAAAAGTCAGGATTGGTCCACGGCAACCGCACGAACCGGCCCTGCGACCAGACCAGCGTCAGCTCACTGAAGACACCGTTGGTAAGGTAGACGCTGTGACCGTACTCGTGGTGCGAGGCCATCACCAGGTTGTGGGGTGTCATAATGCCGGGATCGATGTTGACGGTGCGAAAATGGTAGTCGTCGACGTGGTCGGCGAAGTTCGGTTCGATCTTGTGACAGATGGCTTTTATCGAAGCCAGTGACGATCTCGCTACGGGTTGCTCAAACGAGAGGAAACGGCGGTAGATATTCGCACCCATCTCTTCACGGTAGCGTTCCGCCCTGGCACAGGCGATCTCAGCCGTCTCAAACTGGACCCGGCCGAATCGCCGCTCCAGGGTCTGGAGACAGTCGGCCAGAGCATCCATCGAAGAGTAGATTATCGACAGTATCAACCGTCCCGGAACCGGTTCCATCACACGCGCCATAATGTATGGATCGACTTCAGGCGGCGAGAATCAACCAAAAAACGTCACTCGCGTCTTATTTGTGGTGCAACTCGGGTCACTCCAGTCTCCCCAGCTACTCGCAATGCCAGGCCGGTCGCCGCCGTCCTTGTTTGGAGTTCGGAGCAGACAGATAAATCCTTGCCACAAGCAACAGCCCGACGGATATTACGTATCTTACAGGAGATGAAAGCTCTGTGGAAGGTGTTTTGTGAGCGGTAGGAAGATAGTCATAGGCGTCATATTGATTTTGCTCGGAATGTTCTTTCTGGGCCAGACGATGAGTATCTTTCTGTTCGGCTTCGTGGATTTGGTGCGCTTTATTCTTCCCTTTGCCTTGATTGTAATAGGCATCTGGCTCATCCTGCGCCGCCGTCGCCAGGCATTTGGGGTCAGCGATATCCACATTCATGTCGACACGAGCAACGGCGCCAAGAGTTCAACCTGGACGTCCTCTTCCGACGATCCGGGCAAGTTCGCTGACCATCAGGCCGACGCAGCCGCCAGCGGATTTGTCGGCGACGCCGGACCGCGTACTTCCGAAGCACCGCACACCGAGACGCCGGGCAAGCTGAAGTACAGCAAGCCCCTGGGTGACATGGTAATCAATCTCAACGGTCGCAGCCTCGTCAGTGTCGAGATGTCGTCGGGAATCGGTGATGTCGAAGTCAGGCTGCATGGTGCGCAGTTGGGTTTGGGTTTGAATCGGATGGTCATCTCCGGGTTCATCGGCGACATTCGTGTCTTCGTGCCGATGGATATGCCGTTCTTTGCCAGTTGCTCCAACTTCATCGGCGACCTCGAATTGACCGACCGTCGCACCTCCGGCTTCGGCAACAACATCGACTTTCAAACCGACGATTATTCTTCAGCCGAGCGCAAGCTATACATTGCTGCTCATAACTTCATCGGCGACATCAAAGTGCATAAAGTGTAGGGATGGTGACAACAGCCGGTGTGACGAGAATCAGATCCATCGTTAGAACCTCTCAGCCGATTGATCCGTCAGGACCCGGCAGCAGCGATCCAGTGTCACCAATCCGATTGCATTCCCCTCTGGGTCGTCGGGACCCACTTGCCAAAGAGTGACAGAAAGGCCAAATTGGCGGATCGGCATGGGTAAAAGGCCGATCCTGGTAGTCCAGGGGCTCGTGTAGCAGGCTCGCCGGCGAGCAGTGACGCTTGAACCGGCAGTTGGCGAGACGACCGGTCTCGGATCCGGGACAACTCCAGTCAGGAGGCGAACGATGTCGAACCGGCTGACCCGGCGTCAAGTCGTGTTATATCTGGTGATCGCTGTAATACTCGGGACCGGCGCCACCTACTGGGTGTCTGACTTAACGTCCGATCCCCCGACGTATTTCGCCGGAAGCGGCCAGTCTCTGGCCACTGATCCCCCTCAGTACATCTATCACGCCCGAAACAAAGCGCTGTTTGGAGATTGGGATCCCTTCGACTACGGACGCTGGAGTGTGTTCAGGCACTCGCTGACATCGTACGTCTCCTCACTTTGGTTTTCGATCGCCGGCGTGTCACGACAGCAGGCCGCTATTGTGGGAGTTATGCTGAGCCTGATGGCGCTCTTCGCATTGTTGATCGCCGTCGGCCGCAGTCACCGTCCGTGGGTAGTCGGCGCCGTCGCGTTCTGCTACCTTGTTAACGTGACACTGCTGACCTATGGGCGATTGCCGTATCTCGAAAACGGTTTGATCTTCATCAGTTCCCTGATCTTTCTCGTTTATGCTGTCTGGGGCCACCGGATGCTGGGAGCGTTGGCGGCCGGCGCGCTGGTGGGACCGGCGATATTCATGGGCAAACTTTTCGGAGCCCTTGCCCTGCCGGCTTTGGCGGTCGCAATCCTCGGTTCAAAGCACGCGAACCGATGGCGCTTGTTGGCCGCATGTGTAACCGCTTCGGTTGCATCAAGCGTCGCCTTGCTGCTGACTTTGTACGGCGGTAAGGTATCCGCTCTCGGCGCCTACGCGGGAGAACAGGCATACGGATTGTACGGGTTACCATCCGGCCTGATGTCGCCCTGGGCATTTGTCGAGCATTTGATTTCATACGGCTACGAGAACAGACTTTGGGCCTTCAATCCGGAACTCCTTCTGTTTCTCGTTATCGGGATCAGTATGCTCATCCTGTTGGGGCGAGAGACTCAACAGCGCCGGCCCATCTCGCGAATCACGGCTCTTGCTTTGTCCTGGATTGTCTGCAACGTGGTCTTGATGGCGCAACTGGACTACTCACCGATCCGGTACGCACTCTGCTGCCTGCCCGCGATTATTGTCCTGTTCTTCACGACGATTGACTACTTTCTCGCGTGTACCGACAACACGCTGATCCGCCGACCGAACCTGCCGGGCACAGTGGTGCTGATCATCCTGTTGTGGATCTGCTTTTTTCAGGCAGTGGCCAACCCGTTCTACTTCTACACGTCAGAGACGCCGGTGCGGTGGCTGGTCTGGATTACCTTGGCGCCTTCCTGCCTCGTGGTGCTGCTGGGACGACGCCTGTTGCACCGACGCCGGGTGAGACTCGGCAGGAGAACCATGATCATAGGGCTGACCCTGCTACTGTCCGGCTCGGCGTTGAATAACGCACGGAGCCTGTGGCAGACGCATCACCTGCACCGTGGCTTTACGATTGCTGCGGCATCTGATGATTTGCAAATGATACTTTCAGAACCAGCGGTCGTCTCAGGCCCGTACGGCCCGTTGCTCACGCTGGACACACCGATGCGGTCGTTCATTCACATGTTCGGCGTTGCTGAAGTTGATCACACACTGTTTGATCGGTACCCTGTCACTCACCTAGCGATGGATCTGTCCAACTGGCAGCGGGCCATAGAAGCTTATCCTGCACTTGCAAACGTGCCTGCGATTACCAGCTACCGGATTCGCGACTTCGAGGTGCGACTATTCAACATCAGCAAGGCCTTCAACAACCACCGGGCTACCAGTTACCCAGAAACACGTTATGAGATAGCAAACCGCCTGTTCCTCATGGGACAACTCGACAGCGCAAGAGTTGAAGTCGAGTTGTTCCTCGAGCAACACCCGGCATCGATGTCGGGCGGGCTCCTCAACGGTGACATCCTGTGGGCGATGAAGCGTTACGACGACGTGATCACCCGGATGACCTCGCTGGCCGATCGCTTCGTTGACGAATACAACATCCAGCTACAGTGCGGCCGGTATCTACAGATAATTAGCGGTATGAGAGAAGACCGCCGGCTGTTGGATCTTTCCCGCAAGTACTACCAGCGAGCCGTTGACGCCGCTCCATACAGGCAGCAGGATGTTCGCCAGTTGTATGACGAGATCATGCAAAATATGAGAGACCAGGTGCGCCCCTCGGGAAAATGAACGCCCGCCGGTGTCAT
>JAUWMW010000273.1 GCA_030612965.1 bacterium | reverse complement strand
CCCTTCTTGAGCACCTTGACGTGCTGGAGGCATCTCGTGAAGATGGACTCGGCAAGAAACCGGGGAAGACCGCCATCGGCAATGTTCAATTCGAAAATGACAATCTCGCTGCCGCCGTCGCAGTAGGAAACCATCACAGTGGGAATGAATCGCGTTTTGTCGTCAACGTAGAAGGTTCTGGTTGGATCTCCGTTGAACAAGAAGACGGAATCAACCGGGCGCACGATGAGCGTCCGACCGTAATGTTCTCGCAAGGCCGTTGTGTCCGCGGTTAGGACTTCATCAAACCCGCTCTCTGTTAGCCGGTAAATCGTCGCTGTGATCATAAGCGATGCAGAGTCGTAGGTGTCGCGCACAGGTATGAAGGCGAAGGAGTAACCATCATTGGCGGCCTCGGTTGTAACCAGTCGAAAGTTAGGCGGCGGCGGCGCCACATAGTTCTGTGTTTCCCCCTCATAAAAGGCGGTGTTGCTGTCGAGCACATATTCCTGCGGTGCGGCGTCGGTCATTAGGGCCAGGACCAGACACAGGACTAAACTGAAACTCAGACTCCTCATATCATAAGTATGTCGGCACGAGTTGTAATCCCCTTTGACTGAAGATTTGGCAGGATGTGGAACTTCAGGGCCGACAACGGGCTAAAAAATCCAGCCGAATGCTTGATCTGAAGGTTGCCTATGCGTATCATACAAAACTTTGAGTTTTCGGCTCCATTGAGTCCGACTGCAAATTGAGAGCTAACCATAGATCCAATGAGGTTTCGAATGGCAGGAATTGTTGGTTACGGCGCGCACTTGCCCCGTCATCGCATCAAGGTTGAGGAGATAGCCAAGGTGTGGGGAGCGGACGCGCCCAGTTACAAGAAGGGTTTGATGTTGCGCGAGAAATCGGTGCCGCCACCGGATATGGACACGATTACGTTATCGGTGGAAGCGGCTCGCCGGGCGCTTATCAGGGCGCAGAATGTTGACCCAAAAGATATCGGTGCTATCTATATTGGTTCGGAGTCGCATCCGTATGCGGTGAAGCCGTCAGGTACGACCGTTGCTGAGGCGATTGGTGCGACGCCGGATATTCATTGCGCTGACTTCGAATTTGCGTGCAAAGCCGGCAGCGAGGCGATGTTCGTGGCTATGAGCCACGTCGACGCCGGTCACATGCAGTACGCGCTTGGTATCGCCGCTGACACTTCGCAGGGGGCGCCGTCCGACGCGCTGGAGTTTTCGGCGGCAGCCGGAGCGGCGGCGTTCATCATGGGGAAGGATAATCTGATTGCCGATTGTCTCGATACCCATTCGTTCATGACTGACATGCCCGATTTCTGGCGGCGTGAGCATGAGTTCTACCCCCAGCACGCCGGGCGTTTCACTGGCGAAGAGGCTTACTTTGCCACGACCAAAGGCGCCTCCATAGCGCTTTTGAAAAAGTCCGGCATGAAGCCGGCTGATTTCAAGTACGCCGTGTTCCATCAGCCCAACGGCAAGTTCCCGCAGCGAGTGGCCAGGGAACTCGGGTTCACGCAGGAACAGATCGATCCCGGCTGGCTCGCGCCGCGTCTGGGTAACACTTACTCGGGGGCGTCGCCGATCGGTCTCTCGGCTACGCTTGATGTGTCGCAGCCGGGTGATTTGATCTTCATGTGCTCCTATGGTTCCGGGGCCGGGTCGGATGCGTTCATCTGGAAAGTGACCGAGCGGATCAATGAGGTGCGTGACCTGACCGTGCGCACGCACAAACTGCTGGATGAAAACGTGACCTATGTCGACTATGGCACCTATGCCAAGTTCCGTCACAAAATCAAGAAGAACTACTAAGGAGGTGATTCTGCGATGAGAGATGTTTGTGTAACAGGTGTTGGTCTGAGCAAGTGGGGTGAGGTCTGGCGACAGTCCTTGCGTCAGCTTTTTGTCGATGCCGCCATGAATGCGATTGAAAGCTCCGGCGTGGATCACCTTGATTCACTCTATGTTGGCTGTATGTCCAGTGGGATGTTCGTGGAGCAGGAGCACGTTGGTGCTCTGTGTGCCGACTATCTCGGCATGGCCGGTATCCCGGCGACTCGCGTGGAATCAGCCTGTGCCTCGGGCGGTATCTCGTTTCGCCAGGCATTTTTGGAAGTGGGTTCCGGCGTGTCGGATATCGTGATGGCCGCCGGGGTGGAGAAAATGACAGACGTTGATGGTGACGGCGCCACCGCAGCGCTGGCCGGGGCTGCCGATCAGGAATATGAAGTATTCCACGGCGCTACCTTCCCCGGCTTGTATGCTATGATGGCCCACGCCCACATGGCCAAATACGGCACCACCAGCGAGATGCTGGCGGCGGTTGCGGTCAAGAACCATCATAATGGGTCCATGAACCCGGTAGCGCAGTATCCTTTTGAGATTACCGTCGAAGGTGTGCTTAACTCCGTTATGGTAGCCGATCCGCTGCATATCCTGGATTGCTCGCCGATCACCGACGGCGCCGCCGCAGTGATCGTGACGTCGGAAGAAGTCGCGAAGAAGCTCGGCAAACCGTACATAAAGGTACTCGGCTCCGGTCTTGCTACCGACAGTATGGCTCTGGCGCAACGCGCCGACCTGACGAAGATTCAGGCAGCGACAATTGCCGCTGATCGTGCTTTCAAGATGGCCGGCAAGAAGCTCTCCGATATTCAATTCGCCGAGGTGCATGACTGCTTCACGATTGCTGAGTTAATGGTCCTCGAATCTATCGGCCTTTACGAGCCGGGCAAAGCCGGTCCTGCTACGCAAGCGGGGGAGACGGCGATTGACGGCAAGTTCCCGATCAACTCTTCCGGCGGCCTCAAGTGCAAGGGCCATCCGGTGGGCGCGACCGGTGTGGCGCAGGTGGTTGAGGTTTACAAGCAGCTTACCGGGCAGGCTGAGGGTGACCGTCAGATCCCTGGTTCACCAAAGATCGGCATGGCGCACAATATGGGTGGTTCCGGCGCGTCCTCGGTTGTTCACATCATGGAGGTGGCATAATGACTATGTTCAGTTCACGTAGTTGGCGGGAGTACCCGCAGCGCTACCGTATGGAAGCGTCCAAGTTCAAAAAGAGCGGCAAGACCTACTACCCGCCTCGTGACATCGACCCGGAGACCGGCGACACGGCGCAGGAAATCGTGCGTCTGCC
>JAUWMW010000137.1 GCA_030612965.1 bacterium | reverse complement strand
TCCTCGACAGCCGTGGTCACCTGAATAACCTGCTCCTCCTGGTTTTGAGCACCGCGGGAGACCTGTTCGGCCGAAGAGCTGATCTCGCCCGCTGCCGAAGCCACTTCAGTGGCGCTGCCGGTAAGCTGACTGACGATGTTGCTCAGGTTTGTGATCATCGTCTTGAACGAATTACCCAGCACATCCTTCTCGGATTTCGGATCAACCCGTATTGTGAGATCATTGGCGGCAATTGTCTCCGCCGCGTTGGCCAATTCCTTCATGTAGTCGATCAATCGACGGAAGGCGTCAGCCAGGGTCCCGATTTCATCCTTCGACTCCAGTTCGATGTTATGATCGATATCACCGGTGGCAATCTCCTTGGCGATGAAGGCCATGCTTGAAACCGGCTTGGAGATGCCGCGCGCGATCACAAAGGCGACAAAGATTCCAATAAGAACAGCTCCTATGACAAAGCTGATCGCCAGGGTGATAGCCGAAGTCTGGGCAGCCACCATTTTGTCTCTCTGAACTCCGCGCAGGTCATCGAGACTCTTGACAGCTTCTCTGCCGGCCGCCACCATCATCTCATCGGCTTTCAGTTGCTCTTCGTGAATGCCACGATAGGTGTTAAACCCGCTTTTGTATTCGCCTACAGCGGCAACGATAGCGTCTATCTGATCCAAGTTTACCTGTTGCCTCATATTGGCCCTGGTTGCCTGGCACTGATCAACGAATCTATCGATCGTGGTCAGGACTGCCTCGGCATACTCATCGTTCTTGCGGATTATCCAGTTCTTCTCCGCCTGTCTAATCTCCAGCATGTACCTTATCAGCCGGTTGGCGTCGTCTGCCTTTTCCCAACGTTCCGCGAGCTTGGTATGAGCTTGCTTCTGAAGGAGTTCGTCCATCATTAACTGTTTCTGACCCTCCCTCAGTGCCGCAGCCTCTACATTGACCTTGCGAGCCGCCTCCACCATGGTCTCCATAGCGGCCTCGGCTTCCGCCTGATACTCTACCCATTGGCCAAAAGCCGCTTCGTACTTCTTGGTTTCCGCACGAGACAACTCGAGAGCGGCGATATCAGCCTGGTCCTGGAGACGCGCTTTTGTCTCATCAGCTTGTGCGTACATCTTGGCGGCGGTCTCATGCACTCGCTCGACGTACATTTGGTCGCCGCGCATGATGAAGTTCTTTTCCTGCTGACGACAATCCTTGGCCCACTTGATCAGCCGGTTGGCGTCATCGGCGTTTGTCACCATCCCATCAACCGTGGTCAGTCCGTTCCAGCCTACATAGCCGACGGCCATGGCCAGAACGAGGACAATTCCGAAGCCGATATACAGCTTCTTGGCAATCTTGAGATCTTTCCAACTCATCTCAACTCTCCTTCGCTAAATGTTTAGTACGTTTTGTGGGCGGCAGACCTCCCGGTCTGCCCCAAAAGCGTGTGTTCCGGCAGGTCTTGCGGTTGCCAAAACAAGCGTGTGACCTGCCGGTTGATAGTCCTACTGTGCAACAAGGCCTTATGAGTAATCGTCGGGTCACACCCTCGACTTCGTCGAGTCCAAGACCCGACGAAACGATCTTTTGAGACAGCCTCTCCTGGTCTGCCCCTGTATCCACGTGGTGCACGAGGACGTACACCACGCTCAAAAACCACCACCCGATAGTTATTGGAAAGTCCCACTAGAAAGCCACCTGTACATTCATCAGGAACTCGTTGTTGTCGACAGACTCTCCCTGCTCGTTATTCAACTCGTAGTTAAATTGAATCTTGGTGTACTTCTTGTCCACAAACAGAGTAGTGCCAAGGGTCAGTCGGTCGGTGCGGTTATCGTTTACATTCAGATCGAGATCGTTCTGCTCATAGCGAGCCAGCAGTTGCAGTTCCTTCAGGAAGTCCAGATCGAGATCGAACGAATGACCGCCCCATACATACCAGCCCTGGCGTTTGGTGTCACCGTGCTTGGAATGGATGTACTCCGCTTCAACGATCTCATGACGCCACTTCCAGGTCAGCGAGCTTCCAAAATCAACCAGCTTCTCTTTGAGTGCGTCGACTTCGTTGGTCTTGCCCGCATAGATGTTCGGCGCTACGGTGAACATGCCGCCCAGGGTGGCTTCGGCACGAGCGACGAAGTTCTTGTTGTTGTTGACGTCGGAAGTATTGATTCCCGAGCCGTTGAACATACCGGCGGTCAGTTTCAACGAGTAGTCGGAGTTGAACTTCCGCCTATACGAGATGGTCGCGCCGACATCACGGTTCGTGGCCAATCCGGAAGCTTTGGACCGGTTTACGAACGGCGTACTGGTCGATGAGGTAAGAAAGTCGGTGCCGAACGGCGGCTTGTACTGACCGATACTGAACGACCACTGGTGGTGAGGTGAAATGGTCACCTGGCCGTCAAGCAGTTTGGGGTCCTTGGCGAACTCGCCCTGGATCTTGATCTGGGCGTACTCGTTGATATCTCCCTTAACGGTGAGCCGAGCCCGCTTGGCGACAAAACTGGACGTCTCCTCCGGCCCGCTGACAAAATGCTCGTGCACAAAAGCGCTGAGCGCTATTCTGCCATGTTTAACCGATGGATTCGGTTTGGATGTTGACCCCTGACCGTACTGCATTGCCTTCAGCGAAGCGTTGACTTCGTTGAGTTTTTCAGTGAGTTTGGTCACCCTGGGATCTTCGTTCGGGGGATCGTAGAAACCGTCGTCGTCGATCGAAGCCAGTTGTTCTCTGTTTTCACCGGTCTGGCTCCTCAGCAAGAGGACCTCAGCTTTGAGGAACTCGATGTCGTTCATCAGAGCTGTCCAGTGCTCACTGCTGACCGCGCCGCCCGTCTCCGGCCTCTGCCCGAGTTCTGCGCGCAACTCTTCCATCGCCTGTTCGCGAGCCGATGATTCCCCGGCTATCATAGCCTTGAGATTGGCCTCGACTTTCTCGACCGCGGCCAGTAGCTCGCCGAAGTCCTGGGCCTGCGCAGTCGTCCCGATGAACAACGGCACCACCAGGGCCACCACTGCGATGCTCAGCAAAGCTTTGCTGGCAGACCACAGTTTGCGCTTTTTCATTCTTGCCTCCTTTTGTGACATTCATCACGCCTATTTAGGTTTACGCCCTCTGATCTACAGATTACATCGACTGTCCGGAAGTAGGCGGGAGAGTCCAATTTGGCCCCCATTTGGCGTAGCCAATCTACGCCATCAACCCTGGCATGGAGTCGAGCTTAGCAGGTTGTTGAAAAAGTGATAATTGCGTCATTGCGAGCGACCGAAGACACTCGTGTCGTTGGGAGCGCGGCAATCTCCAATTGTTATGGGTCAGCCATATAGAGATTGCCACGGTCGCCTGTGGCGACCTCGCAATGACGATTGCGGCGTTTCTCAACAGCCGCTTAGATTGTCTTGAGGTAAGAACTGAGGTTGACGGGCTTACCCGCGATACCCAGCTTCTTTCGGATATTGCGGCGATGTTTACGCACGGTGGCCTCCGACAAGCCGATGAAATTGCCTATCTGTTTGGAGGTCAGACCGTCCCGGACCATATTGCTGACTACCACTTCACGCGGCGTGAGCCGGGCGTAGGCTGAGTGCAGTTTCTCGCTCAATGGCGCCGCGGCCTGCTCCAGGCTGCTTGAAAGAAATCGCAACTGCCGTTTCTCGACCGGGTTGGCTTTATCTTGCAGGGCTTGAACGATCGGTTTGACCAGGCGATCGATATTAGATCGTATTCGAAAGGCCAGCAAAGATTTCTCTTCTTCGATTCGGCTTAGTACCTGCTGCAGAGTGACATTACGCTGGGTTAGCTCGGCGTGCTTGGCTTCCAGAATCTGATTGGCCAGGGCCAGGTCGGTCTCGGCCTCGCGACGTTGCTGGATTTCTTCATTCAGACGGCCGGACATTTCGGCCGCCTTGGCGTCTGCCTCCGGTACTGGCCCATTCGACGTCGGCTCTTCCGGTGCTAACGATGTTGCCTTGTTCTCCCGGTCTTTCATAATATCTCCGAGGGCGCACTGCGGCATCCTCTGGAAGTATTATCGGAAGACTGTGCAGAACCTGAACAGGAATTGTCCGGCCTCAGGCGCTACCCACGTCTTAAGGCAATCAACCTGGTAATACAACTGTAATAGAAGAACCCCGCCCAACTGGCCAAACCAACGGTGGTCATGGCAGCATGGCGGCAATATCCGGTGGCAATCCGAAGATCATACAAGTGATCGTAACCCCAGACAACCAGTAGGGCAAAGACGACAGCTACGGCGCTACCGATCAGCCAGAACAGGAATTTCCTGCGCGGCGTATGTAATGGTCGTGATATGGTCGGCGGAGGAACGAGGCTACCTTTGAGCGTATACAAGAGCAGCACCACAATCCCAGCAAAAGTGCTTAGATGCTGTATGAAGCGACACAACGGTAGGCAAATGCCGAACAGCGTGAACGACTCCTTGAGGATCGGAAACATCCAAGCGATCTCCCCGGTATCGTGCGTGAGTGAATCCCAGAAGAAATGACTTAGCGCTCCAATGAGCACTGATGATATGAGCACCACCCACGCTCTCAGGCTATGTACTCGGAACTGATGATCGGCCAAACCAGACAGGTGGCGATCCAACGGCCAGGGTAGATTATGGATCACCGGCTGCTTGAACAAATGATGGAAGGCGAACGAAAAGGCGATTCCGGCCGGCAGACAAAAAACCAACAACCCCAGCCAGGAGTGACTGACACCACGGTAGCTGGTCTGCATCATCAAAAAGTAGAGCAGGTCCGGCGACATGGCGCCCGCCATCAAACCGGTCAATGAAAACCAGCGCGGCTTGAACTGTTTTAGCGGCAGAACAATCGCCGTATGGGAGATAGTAAACGGCATTGACTCTTATAACCGGACACCGGGGCACGGTTCGCAAGGTTGAACTGACCCTGCACGCAAGATGGCGATCAAGGAAATCTACCGGACGGGCCGCTGGATTTGTGCCGGCGGCGGATAGTTTCGATGAGTTGATTCAAACTCGCCCTGTTGTCCCTCTCCCATGAAAGAGCCACTGCGCCGCGCCGCAGGAAATAACGGCCGGCTTCCTCGTTGTCGTTCTCATCGGAAAGAGCCAAGTACAGAGGGCAGCCTAGTTTCAAAGCCGCCTTACCTGTTTCATGAGTCCCGCCCGATGTCGCTGGTTCGACGATTATCGCAGCGTCAACCAGGCCAAGGATGGTTTTGTTGCGCTGCATGGCGTTCCACGTAGACCACGGAGAGTGCGGGTAAAACTCCGAGACTACCAGAAGTCTGTCATCGGTCGCGGCGGCATCCAGAATGTCGGTCATATTGAAACGCAATACGCCGGTCGGCAACACCAATGTGGTAGCACCACCGGCTTCGATGGCCGAGCCGTGCGCCGCCTGGTCGACGCCCGCGGCATACCCGCTTACTATGTTTATCCCCTGCTGGGCCAGTTGCGCGGCTATATCGCTGGTGGTGTTACTACCTTGTTGAGAAACCCGGCGTGATCCACAGATAGCCGCAGCCGGTTGCTCCCACAAATCTGTATCCCCATGCACGAAGAGCACCGGCGGTGATGCCTCCCCTAACATGTCGATCAGACGGGATGGATAACCCGCACGACCCAGCACCAGCATCCTGATACTCTGCTCCTCAAGCTCCTGGCGCAATCGCTCGGCCTCCTCGAAATCCGTTCCAACGCGGGCGGCGAAATCGCCGGGAAGTTTGCAGCGCTGGAACAATTCGGCCGAGTCAGCGCTGAACAAACCCTCCAATTCGACCTGTTCCGATGACAAAATACCCAGCAGGCGCGCTAACGTCCGCGCTCCCACCCCCTCGGTCTGCATCAACTGTAGGATAATAGTCTCGTGATTCATAGGTTATCCGTATCTCGCCGGGACTTAACACAGACCATACCGATCACCGTCGTCGCCCCCAGGGATTTGAGATACCCAGCGTACGACCATAAGGTAGCGCCCGACTGGTAGAGGTCGTCGATCACAACTACCGTTCGATCTGTCACCGGATGGGAGAGCCTGATGGCGTTTGAATGTTTCAGGCTCCGCCAGGCGGCGATCTTGTCCGATAACACCAGCCTCTTCAGGTCCGGCTTGTTAACCATCAGTGTGGGGCGCACAACTGTCGGCGGCGGGTCATGGGTTGCCCTCGATATCAGAACATGTCCCACCGCCCGGACCAGTTCTCTCGGCAAGTCAAACTGCTTACCCATTCCCGGCGGGATGTAAGAAAGCGTGACCTCTCCGAGCGCAAACGACTGACCGATGCGATCCAGCAAAACCACCATGTGCTTGGCGAGTACGGTCACCGCCCGCTCGGATTCCTCGTATTTCGCTCGGTACTCCAACTGTCCGATCGGGGTCCGTTTGTATTGCGACATCTCCTCGGGCGACTCGGCATTGTAGTCGAGAGCCACACACCAGTCGAGCTCGTCTGAGAAACACGATCTCAAACGACTGGTGAGACCCAGGACGACGAACCGTCTGAAGTCACTTATGAATCGTTC
>JAUWMW010000074.1 GCA_030612965.1 bacterium | reverse complement strand
GTCGCGTTTGGCTTTGGCTGTTATCGCCCGCATCAGGTTGCGTCCCTGACCGATCCGGTTGGCCAGTTCTTGCTTGTATTCTTCGATATCGACAGGCTGCTGCGCCACACCTGTATCCATCGCCGCCTGAGCCACAGCCGCTGATTCCCAGACGAGAATGCGCGGATCGAACGGTTTCGGGATAAGGTACTCACGACCGAAATTGAAATGATCGACACCGTACGCCTTGGCCACCTGCTCGGGCACTTCCTGCTTGGCCAGTTCGGCCAGCGCCTTGACAGCAGCAACTTTCATCTCTTCATTGATGGCGGTAGCATGGACATCCAAAGCACCTCGGAAAATGAATGGGAACCCCAGGACATTGTTGACCTGGTTGGGGTAGTCGCTGCGACCGGTGGCCATGATAGCGTCAGGCCGTGCGTCCATGGCGTCCACATAGGTGATTTCCGGATCGGGGTTGGCCATGGCGAAGATGATGGGGTCTTTGGCCATTGACTTGACCATGTCCTTCGTTACCGCATCTTTGACAGAGACGCCGACAAAAACATCGGCACCCTTCATGGCATCGGCCAGCGTGTGGCAGTCCGACTTGCGCACGAACTCCTGTTTGTATTTGTTGAACTTGTCGCCGCGTCCTTCATACATGACGCCCTTGGAGTCAATCATAAGAAGGTTCTCATGCTTAACGCCCAGCGAGCAATAGAGCTTGGCGCAGGCAATACCGGCGGCCCCGGCGCCTGAGAAGACCACCCGAATCTTGGCGATATCTTTTTTGACGATCTCCAGGGCGTTCAGAAGCGCCGCTGCAGATATGATGGCGGTGCCGTGCTGATCGTCGTGGAATACCGGGATGTTCATGGTTTTTCGGAGCGTCTCTTCGATATAGAAGCATTCCGGTCCCTTGATGTCCTCCAGATTGATGCCGCCGAAGGTCGGCTCCAACAGTTGGCAGGCCTTGATGATTTCATCGGGATCTTCGGTGTCAAGTTCGATGTCGAACACATCGATATCGGCAAACCGTTTGAACAGAATCCCCTTGCCTTCCATCACCGGCTTGCCGGCTGCCGCTCCGATATTGCCGAGTCCCAATACGGCGGTGCCGTTGGAGACGACGGCCACCAGGTTGCCCTTGGCCGTGTACTTGTAAACGTCGCCGGGATTCTCAGCTATCTCCAAACATGGTTCGGCCACGCCGGGAGTGTAAGCCAGGGAAAGGTCGAGTTGCGTGCGGCATGGCTTGGTCGGGGAGACCTCGATTTTGCCGCGACGGCCTTTGTAATGATAGTCTAACGCTTGCTGTTTGGTAATCATCTCTCACTCCTATACGGAACTTAGTCCTGTCTCTCCAGTTTTGGAGGCGGCAAGTAATGGGGGCGAATACGGCATGTCAAGAGGTTTACACGAAAATCGTTCGGCTGCCAACGGAGCGCCCAGGGCTGGTTGATAAATCCCACGTGCCGTTGTGTCAGGTCTTGACCACGCTTGAGTAGCCAGTAGGGTGGGTCCGTCTTCGGACCCGCCATCTTCATATCGTGTGGAGCAGACAGTCCTCGTCCGCCCCACGGAGGATGCCCCAACTTTTTGCGTGACATCGGCGACGGTATTAGCCATATTGTGGGATCAAGGGTACGTTAGCTGGGATAGCTATATACAGAGTATAAGCATTTGTTTTAGGAGTTTGAAATGATGCGTACGGGGAAATGTCCAAAATGCGAAAAGGTACTAATGAACGTGACGATTCAAAACATGCCAATACACGAAGCCCTTCAGCCGAAGTTTGAGGGCGTTTCTTACGTGTCCCCGCATTGTCATACAATACTTGGTGTTGGTATCGATCCGTTTTTCTTGAAAGGTGATATGATAGATGATCTGCTGAAGATCCTTGGCAGGTGAAATGAAATGACCGGGGAAACCTCGGATCTGCCAAAGGGGCGAAAAGCAGCCCTAAAGAGAATCGCCTGGGGGCTGGTGGCACTCGCTTTCAGTATTGGATTCTTTGAGTACCTTGTGGAGAACCCCTATCATGAGTTCTTGCTCATCCAGAATGCACAGACGGCTCCGGGCCATGTCACTGATACTTGGGAGGAGGCTGATAGCGGAGATGATGGCAGTACGCATTGGACCTGCAGTTACACTTATGTATTCCAACTTCCAGATGGTCGTGAAATTACCGCATACTCTGGGCACCGAAGCGGCCAACTCAGGCCGGAGTTTTCGTATATCGAGGAGCCTGTCCCTGTGGAAGTCGAGTATTTCCCTACTGACCCTTCAATAAACAGAATCAAAGGTGACGGCTGTCAGACAGTTCTGGAATGGTTTCTGCGAAAGGTGTGTGTCGGCGGGTTCTTGCTGGTTATGCTCTGCTTGCCGGGGGGATACTTGCTCCGAGACGGGATAAAAGCACTTCGGTCAACAAGTAGGGTGGGTCCGTCTTCGGACCCGCCATCTTCATTTTGACTGACATCACCTGTCAGCCCGACCAACTACTCTAATCCCATGTCAAAGTTAATTCGTCATTTCCTGCCGGGACAAGCCTGTTTCATTACCTCTGTAACCGCTAATCGAGAGCCCCTGCTTGTTCAGCACGCGAGACTGTTAGCGCGGGCGGTGAGAAGGGCAGGAGACAAGGCCGATTTCAAGATTGTTGCATGGGTAATTCTGCCAGACCATTTTCATTTTATCCTCGATGCGCCGAACGGAGATACTTCGCGTATCATGCAGAGAAGAAAGCTCTCCTTTTCAGGTCAATACAAGAATCGAACGGGAAACGCGGGTTCTGTCTGGCAACCTCAATATTGGGATCATATCATTCGTTCACAGGAGGATATGAATCGCCATATTGATTACATCCATTACAATCCGGTAAAGCACGGGTTGGTAGATTCTCCGAAAGAATATCGGTTGTCATCATTCAAGAGGTTTTGTCGAGCAGGCGAGTGTGATTTGAATTGGAGAGAAAATGGGGACAGTTTTGGGAATCATGAGTATGGCGAGTGATTTGTTCCGATAAGTGGCGGGTCCGAAGACGGACTCACCCTACGGGGACTGATTGGTTTCCTCGAGGCTGTCAGATTGGGCTTCGGTTGCCAAGGACGCCATTCCGTATTACCTTGAACTCAACAACCGGTCTTCCTGTTCGTAACTATTGAGTAGTGATTTGACGATGAGATGAAGCTGTTGAGTACTTTCTTAGTAGTCGTGATTATAGCGGTCGGCGGCTTTGTAGCTTTCGGCCTTTACCTGTATCTGTCTCAGGACCGCATGGTCTTCTTTCCGACACGGGATTTGGAGGCATCTCCCGGCGATATCGGTCTTGGCTTTCAGGAAGTCAGAATCGATGTGACCAACGGTGAGAGTATCCATGCCTGGTATATTCCAGCGCCGTCAGACAGTCGAGCCATTGGTCAATCCGGTGACGGCGGTGCGCCGACGGTTCTGTTCTGCCACGGTAACGGCGGTAATATCTCGCACCGACTGGAAACGATCGAGTGCCTGACCGCGTTGGGGGCAAACGTCATGCTGTTCGATTACCGTGGCTACGGCCGGTCGGGCGGCGCCCCCTCTGAGACCAATATGTACGCCGACGCCGCTGCCTGCTACCGTTGGTTGACCGGGAGTCAGGGTGTGCGTTCCGATCAGATGGTTTTGTTTGGGCGGTCGCTGGGAGGTGCGGTGGCGATCGAGTTAGCCTCGCGGGTCGATTGCGCCGGCCTGATCGTGGAGTCGTCGTTTACATCGGCTAAGGAGATGGGACAACTGATGTTCCCGTATTTCCCGACAGGCCTTCTGTTGCGCCACGAGTTCAACTCAATTCAGAAGATCGGACAGGTCAACTGTCCGGTTCTGGTGACGCATTCACCTTCCGACGATCTGGTCCCGTTTGCAATGGGGCAGCGGCTGTATGCAAAGTCGGCCGAGCCGAAGAGGTTCATCGAATTGAAGGGTGGTCATAACGAAAGAGACTACATGTCCGACGGCGCATATATCGAGGCAGTACGGGCAATCTTGTACGGCAATCCATTGTAGTGCTGGTAAGTCGCTTGTGGGATTGATGATAGATATGAAGGGCGCTGTGAAGTCAGCCACAAATCAATTGACAAGATTACCGCCAGGCCATATTTTCTCCCACCAGTGTTGGATGCGTTGAATGGAGCGACAGTCGGATGCTTGATGCTGCTACTATGGATGAATATATCGACCCGGTCAAGGCCGATCTCGAAGAGTTTGACCGTCGACTGAACGACCACCTTCGGGGAGACTCGCCCCTTATATCATCAATCGCCCGCCATCTGCTACGTACTCGTGGCAAACGTATCCGTCCCGCTTTCATGTTTCTGTCGTCGCGGGCGGCTGATTCTTTTACCGGGCACTCTGTCAGCGCTTCACTGGCTATCGAGTTGATACATACGGCCACGCTGTTGCACGACGATGTTGTGGATGAGTCCGATCTTCGTCGCGGTCAGGAGACGGTCAACGCCCAGTGGACCAACCTGATCTCGGTGTTGATGGGGGACTATCTGTTTGCCAAAGCATTTCGCATCCTTGTCGAAACCAGTTCGGTCGAGCTGATGGGGGCGGTGTCAACAGCTACCGAACGTGTCTCCGTCGGCGAATTGCGCCAGATTGAAGAAACCGGCAACTATAGCCTCAGTGAAGAGGAGTACCTGTCGATCATTGCCGACAAGACGGCCTCGCTCTTTACTGTTTCCTGCGAGGCGGGTCCGATCCTGACCCAACTGGGTGCTCGCGAACGACAGCGTTTCGCGACCTTTGGCGAAAAAGTCGGCACCGCCTTTCAGATTGCCGATGATCTACTTGATTTCGTCGGCGACCCGGAGGTTACCGGCAAACAACCCGGTAACGATGTCATGACCGGCAAGGTTACCCTGCCGTTGATTTACTCGCTCAAGAAAGTGAATAAAGCCAGTCGCAGCGAGATCATGAAGTACCTCAAGGACGACGGACACGAAGCTTCTTTTGAGAAGGTCCATGATTTCGTCGCTGAGAATGGTGGTATCGACTACGCTTACAAGAGAGCTGACCGCTTAAGTAATCAGGGATTGGACGCGATCTCTCGGGTGGAAGGCTCAGTTTACTACAAAAGTCTGGCCAATCTCGTCGACTACGCTACCCGAAGGGCCTCGTGACAAGTTATCGCGGCACGCTCCGTCGCGCCGAGGTGCCAAACCGAAACCCGGCCCGGCGAGTATAAGATAGACGATGGCCGGTATCAAAGAAATCTCTCTCAGTTTCCTCACCGCCTACCCATATTTGGTCTGGCCGGCGCTAATAGTCCTTCTGGTCGCGGCCTTCTTTCTGTATCGTCGGACCAATCCACCCCTGCCGTTGTATTTGCGCATCGTTTTGGCCGGACTCCGTATGGTAGCGGTGGCGGCCCTGGCGCTGGCCTTGCTGGAGCCGGTGCTGAGCATCACCAGAGAATACGAGCGACCGCGGCGAGTGACGATGCTGGTTGACCACTCGGCCAGTATGAACAAGCAGGAGGCGGGCAAATCGCGTCGTGAGCGGATGGACTCGCTGCTTTCATCAGCCTCTTCTGCGCAAGTATCGTCGCAGGTTGATCCGGAGTACCGCTACTTCGGTGGCAACCTGGCTTCCCAACCGGCTCTCGTCGATCCCGACCGGACGGCCCTGGCCGATGCCCTCTACGAACTGGACAAACAACAACTGGACCGCCCGGCGGACCTATGGATACTGTTCAGTGACGGCAATACCAATTCCGGCCGGGAACCAGCGGATATCGCGACAACGCTTAACACACCGATCGTGACTATCGATATGGCGATGGGGGGGGGTGGTTTTGATGTCGGCATCGCCGATTTGACCTTCAATCCGATAACTTTTGTCGGACAACCGTCTGAGATAGTCGTCAAACTCCATTGGCAGCGAGGCGACGATCAAACCGTAAACGTGGAGTTACTGGATGGCAACCGGGTAGTCGATCAGAAGCGTCTGAAGCTTACGACCGATGACGGATTGGGCGAGGTGGCTTTGCGCCTTATCCCTGAAGAGCCGGGCCAGACGTTACTGCGCGCGCGAGCAGTGCCGGTTGAGGGCGAAGAGACGACCGACAATAACCAACGGTACTTTGCCGTCAAGGTGCTCAAGAGCAAGCTCCTGGTCCTATTGGCCTCATCGTCGCCCGATTATGAGGTTGGTTTCCTCAAGCGGACTCTGGAACAGTCTGACAAGTACGAGGTAGAGTTCGTTGCCACCGGTGGTAAGATGGGCAATCTGGCCGGGAATTTCCCGAGCCGACAAACTTCGCTAAATCGGTACGATCTGGTCATCCTGCACGATCCCGACCCGCGTCGCCTGAGTTCGCGAAAAGAGATCATTGAATCCTACCTGTCCAACCGGGGCGGCGCCCTGTGGGTCTTAATGGGCGAAAGATTCGCGGCTTCCGGCCCGGTCGAGTGGATGAATCGACTCCTGCCTTTCTCTCAGTCGCGGCGCGTGAACCTGCAATACGTGGAGTTCAACGCCGAACCTGCCGAGGGAGATCTTTTTCACCCCGCCGTGCGATTGGCCGATGATCAAAGTGCTATTCGCGCGGCCTGGATGGAACTTCCGCCGTTTCAGAAGCTGGTCCCGTGCGACCAGATAGCTCCCGGCTCAGTGGTGTTGGCCTGGACGACCAGACCAACGGCTCAGGTGGCGAGGCCGCCGGTGCTGGGTTACCGTCGAGTCGGTCCGGGCAAAGTCCTGGCCTCGGCGGCTATGCCGTTTTGGACCTGGAGTTTCGTAAATCTCGGTTTCGGCGCTGAGGCTGAGTTGTACCATCGCTTTCTGGAAGGAACGGTCACTTGGTTGACAGTCAAAGATGACTTTGATCCGATACGCATCAGTCCGGAAAAGGAGGTCTTCACCCGAGGTGAGACGGTCCGATTTGACGGCTACGCCTTTGATCTCGGCTACCGTCCCATTCCCGGCGTCACCGGTGCGGTCAAGCTTCGTTCGCAGGCCGCCGAGGATAGTTTTGAACTTGACCTGCTGAGTCTTGGTGAGGGGAAATACTCCGCCGAATTTCTCAATGTGGCTCCGGGGCGCTATCACTACGAGGCTAATTTCGATGGTGACCAGGGTTTGCTCAAACGAGCGGAAGGGCAGATTCTCGTCGAAGCGTTCTCTTTGGAAGAACTCGACCAAAGCGGAAACGCCGCTGGTCTGCAAGCTTTGGCCTCGCGTTCGGGCGGCAAAGCCTTCAAAGCTGAGACGTTTGACGAAGCGCTGGCCTACCTCGACCTGACCCCTGTTGCGGTGATCTCACAGAAAGACTATCTGCTCTGGGGACGGATATGGCTGTTGATTGTATTCTTGTCGGCAGTATCGGTGGAGTGGTTGCTAAGAAAGATCAACCAGCTAATCTAACGGCTTACGATAGAATTCATAGGCGGCGGTGATTTCGCTGAAGTCCAACTTGGGTGATAGAGCGATCTTCTCTTCACTAAGAATATCCAGAACGCGTCTCATCCGCTCAGCGCACGTCATGATCTGATCGACGAACTCTTTGTGCTCATCGCTCAATTGGTCGGATTCTTCCTGCAAAAACTCAGTGTAGCCTATGATGCCGGCCAGTGGATTGTTGAGGTCATGGTTAAGAGTCAGACAGTGTCCCAGATACGGTTTCAACTGTTCAATGAGATCCAGTTCCTTTTTCTGCTCTTCGGTCAGAGTCGCGCTGGTCGATAACGTATTGGACACAAGAACTCCCCTATCGTGTGGGTGTCGCTTTAGTATAGGATTAGTATCGGGATTGATCGATATTTCTTCAGTCCCACGCTGAACCTGCAAATCGGCTCTGGTTAGTCCTTTTCAGATCGATTGAGGCTGCGTATATTTGTCGATGAACTACAACTGGAGAAATCGCCGATGAAGCTGGCTGTGATAGGCGCCGGTCTGATGGGCCGAGCGGCCGTTTATGATCTGGCGCAGAATGAAAACGTCGAATCAATCGGATTGTTCGATACAGATGCAAAGACTGCCCGGGAGGTTGCAGAGAAATACGCCCATGACAAAAGCGTGGCCGTGTCCCTCGATGCCGGTGACGGAGACGCTGTTGCCGCTGCCTTGCAGGACTATGACGCCGCTATCTCCTGCGTCCCTTACCAATTCAGTCTGACATTGACGCAAGCGGCCATCAAAGCCGGTTGCCACCTGGTCGATCTCGGCGGCAACAACGATATGGTGCGCTCGCAACTGGAACTCGATAATGAGGCCGAACAGGCCGGGGTGATCATTGTCCCCGACTGCGGTCTGGCTCCCGGCATGGTGGCCGTGTTGGCCGCCGACGGTGTCTCGAAGTTTGATCATGTTTTGTCGCTTGCTATTCGCGTCGGTGGTCTGCCGCAATCGCCGCGGCCCCCCTTGAATTATCAAATGCTGTTCTCGGCCGAGGGGTTGATTAATGAGTACTGGGAACCGTGCGTGATTCTCGAGGATGGTCACAAGAAAACCGTCAATCCTATGACCGGGCTGGAACTACTGGAATTCGACGGCATAGGCAAGTTTGAGGCCTTCTACACCTCCGGCGGTACGTCGACCCTGCCGGATAGCTATCTGGGGGAAGTAGACTTCCTCGACTACAAAACTATCCGCTACCCCGGGCACTGTCAACTATTTCGACCCATGCTCGAGATTGGTCTGGCCTCGCGGCAGAAAGTCGTGGTCGATGGCAACTCGGTAGAGCCGAGAGAGGTTCTGAAGGCGGTGCTCAACCGTACCTTAAGCCATGACGATCTTGACATGGTGCTTCTCCGGGTGACCCTTGAGGGTCAGAAGGACGGCAAGGACAAGACGATTGTCTATGAAATCGTCGATCGTCAGGAAAGCAAAACCGCGTTGACCTCGATGATGCGCCTGACAGCCTTCCCGGCGTCGATTGTTGCTCTGATGGCGGCCGGGGGGAATATCACCGTGCGCGGCGTCAAACCCCAGGAGATCGCGGTTGATCCGTCTCGGTTCATACCGGAACTGAAAGCGCGGAAGATCAAGTTGCAGATTACCGAGCACTGAACCCGGGTGGCCCATCCGCTTGCGGTGGGAAATGTCCGGTGGCCCACAGCTTGCTGTGGGAAATGGTCTGCGGGTCCGTCTTCGAACCCGCCATCTTCTTTTTGTGCCCGGCAGA
>JAUWMW010000261.1 GCA_030612965.1 bacterium | reverse complement strand
TGCGTCAATGGCCGTCTGGCCGGCGCTGTCATCCGACATCTCGATAAACGCAAACCCGCGTGACTTACCGGTGTAGCGATCCACGATAAGCTGCACCGAGCTAACTTCGCCGTGAGCCTCGAAGGCCTGGCGCAAATCGTCTTCAGTTGTTTCATACGGCAGATTGCCGACATAGATGTTCATTCCGAACTCCCTCGTACATGTTTTCGTCTCAACTCCGTGTCGCCCGTGGATTCCTCGTCGACAATCTGCGCGAGAATCTTCGAGACCGGCACCGAGCCCTCCTTCATCTCTTTCATTTGCGGAAACAACAGCACGTCGCGGATATTGTGCTTGTTGGTCAATAGCATTATAAGCCGGTCCACTCCGAAACCGAGCCCGGCGGTCGGGGGCATCCCGTACATCAAGGCCGTAATAAAGTCATCATCCAAAGGTTGCGCTTCCTGATCACCCGCCTTAAGCGCCTTGCCCTGCTGGAGGAAGCGTTGCAACTGATCCACCGGGTCGTTGAGTTCGCTGAAAGCGTTCCCCATTTCCAATCCGGCGATAAACAACTCAAATCGCTCGGTGAGACCCTCCTTCTCACGGTGCTTCTTGGCCAGGGGTGAAATCTCAAAGGGGAAGTCGACAATAAAAGTCGGTTGGATCAAGGTCGGTTCAACTTTGGCCTCCCAAACTGCTTCAATGACCTTGCCCTTGTTAATGAGCCCGTCCCCTGCCACGCCAAGCTTCTTTGCCGCCGGCTTCGCCTGCTCGAACGACATGGCAGAGAAGTCGACACCCGTTTCTTCACGTATCGAGTCGATCATGCTGATCCATTTGAACGGCGGTTCGAAATCGATCTCGTGATCATCGTACGGAATGCGGTAGGTACCGTGCAACTCAAAGACCACCTGACGAAGCATCTGTTCAAACAGCGCCGCCATGTCGCGATAGTCGGCGTATGCCCAGTACAGTTCGATCATCGAGAATTCCGGGTTGTGCAGTCGGTCGATACCTTCGTTGCGGAAGTCTTTGCAGAACTCCCATACTTTCTCAAAGCCGCCTACCAGCAGGCGCTTCAGGTAAAGTTCATCGGCGATGCGCAGATACAACTCACGATCCAGGCGGTGATGATGCGTCTTGAACGGCAGGGCCATGCCACCGCCGTACAAAGGCTGCAGGATGGGTGTTTCCACTTCGAGGAAATCATTGCTGTTGAGAAAATCGCGAATCGTCCTGATGATCCTGGTGCGCTTGATGAAATCCTCACGCACTTCAGGGTTGACGATCAAATCAGCGTAGCGCCGACGGTACCGGGTTTCGACATCGACCAAGCCGGCATGTTTATCGGGTAGCGGGTGCAGAGCTTTGGTTAGAATCTCAAGCGAAGTGACCTTGAGCGTGCGCTCGCCGGTGCGCGTGACGAAGAGCGTGCCTTCGCAGCCGATGATGTCACCGAGATCAATCGTGGTGAAAAGATCATACGCTTCCTGACCCACGTTGTTGAGCTTAACGTAAATCTGCAGACGTTCCGAACCGTCGCGCACGTCGGCGAAACTTGCTTTGCCCATCTTGCGTTTGAGCATGACGCGCCCGGCCAGACGAACCACCGTCTCGTCGTTAGCCACGGTATCGAAGTTCTCAAGCAGTTCGGTGATCACGTGGGTCCGCTCGTAGCGATACGGGTATAGACTGATACCTGCGGAGGAGAGTTGAGTGACCTTATCCCGTCTCGTCTTGATCAGTTCTTTCAGTGGGATCTGGATCTGTTCTGTGCCGTCTCCGGGTTTGCTATGGTCAGGTTGTGATGGTTTGTCGGTCATGAGGTTACTTCGTCGGCCTTTCGCCTTTTGCTTTTGGTGTTTGCGCTATTGAGCCGGTAAGGGGCTACCCAGTCAACCCTAATCGTCCGAGTATTCAGGTTTCCCTCGCTGTGATCTTGTCACTCATAGCCCGCCACACCGCCGCCGGCACCAATTCGCTGACATCGCCGCCGTGAGTGGCTACATCCTTGACGATAGTGGATGACAAGTACACCCAGGACAAGGCCGGCATCAGGAAAACGGTCTCGACCGTACGGGCCAGCTTGCGATTCATCAGGGCCATTTGAAACTCGAATTCAAAATCGGAGATCGCTCGCAAACCACGAATGATGGCGGCCGCCTTCGATTCCGTAGCCAGGTCAGCCAGCAGACCCGAAAACCCGATCACCTCGACCTGAGCCACATAAGGCTTCTCGTCGATCGACTGCCTGACCAACTGGATGCGTTCGTCGTGAGTGAAGAATGGCTCCTTGCCGGCGCTGGCTGCCACCGCCACTACCACTCTGTCAAATAGCTTGGTAGCCCGTTCCACCAATGACAGATGACCGTGGGTTATCGGATCAAAAGAACCGGGATAAATGGCCAGTTTCGAGCGGTTTGTTGAAGTCATCATACGCAATAATCACCGATCAAGCTAAACAAAAGGATTTCGAAATGCAACCTATTATCACTGAAACCGTTCCTTCTTCAACGAAGTGAGCCCCAGGGCCACCAGATACTCTCCGGCCGGAATCTGCGAAATCCTGTCCGGTTGGGGGAAAAAGCCGCTTGAGATACCAACCTCGCTGATCTGAACCGGGAAATACTTCTTCAGTATCTCCAGGGCATATTCCTCCTGTCCGCTGCCGGAAACAACCAAAGCCGACAGCGGAACACTGACACTCTGTCGGGAAAACGCGGTCAACTTGAAATTGACGATCGTTTTTAGTTCAATAGTCATGCGCTCGAAATCGGTTGGTGTCGTCAGATCAAACGACTTGGTAACCAGATAGGCGACACCCAGCATTTTCTTTTTGTAAATGAAGCAAACAGAGATCAGTCGGTCGTTGAAATCGATCAAGCAAATGAACTCGCCTGGTGCACCTCGTCCGAACGAGAGAAAACCCTGACCGAGCGCCTCGGCCCGAAGAGCAAACTGCGCTTTCGCCAGATCGGCGCCCACGGAGGCAGTGAACGGTCTGACCAGTTCGCTCAGCCGAGCACGCCTGATCGCCAGACCCAAAGAGCGATCACCATCGGCGCCCAACGGCATAGTATCCAGACAGAATTCCGTCGCGTCATCCAACAGCGACTGGAACTGTTCAAACCGCGCCAACTGTTCGCTCTGGAACTGCTCACTGCCGGACAATTGGAGATCGCTCACTCTCACCATGTCATCAGCCACGGCAAAAAGCAACTCGCCGGATTCCAGTATGCGATGACTTCGCACCAGCGAGCGCTCAAAACGCGCCAGGGCTTCGACCTTTGGCCGCCCGGCGTCCTGGCGAACCCGCGCTACGTAGAAAAAGCGGCCGCGATCGTCAATCCCGATTTTCACCGGAGCAGTGCTCACTGTGAACTCACCTCAAGATACGGTTTCATTTTGTCGAGCGTTTTGGGGCCGATGCCGGGTACCCGGAGCAGGTCCTCAAGACTGTCGAAGTTTTGGATAGCGCGATACTTCAC
>JAUWMW010000243.1 GCA_030612965.1 bacterium | reverse complement strand
GCGCAATTGCTCGTCGATCATACGGCGACGCTGGTCATCAAACTCCTGGTCCTGTCTTTTGTGTCGCCTGAATTCCATGGTTATTCTCGTAGCCATAGTATACAGCAGTGAGGGGAGAGTTGTCAGCATCAAAAACGAGTTGGTTACAGGTGCGCGGCAGACCTCCCGGTCTGCCCGATTCTCGGTGATCGAAGGCGCGGCCGGTCAGGGGCAGACGAGGACGTCTGCAGCCCACAAATCAACGATGAGCAGGCTTGCCTGCGGCCAAAGTATGACTTGACTGATGTCGAAAATGGCATAATATAGGGCGATGTTGCTGGGGTAGTTCAGTTGGTCAGAACGCCTGATTGTGGATCAGGAGGTCGGCGGTTCAAGTCCGCCCCCCAGTATACTGTTGAGTGATGTCCTCCATTCCCCACGGCAACTTCAAGTAAATCGCTGATATCGGTCTGGCCGGTGAACCCGAGATACTTGCGACTACACACAAGCACTGTGGGAGTGGGTTCTGGGGGCGGCGCGGTGAATAGGCTGGTCAGTCAGCCTATATGACACCGTTTTCTACAAACATTCGCCGCGGCACAGCAGACTACGGGCACGCCGCCGGTTCAGGGCCGCCGGTGAACATGTAATCGACGAGGTGCACAAGGTCACTAATGTCGACAGGTGAACCCACTCCGCTGCCGTTGACATCAGCCTCCTCCATACATTCAGGAGCAGGACCGTCGGTGAACATGAAATTGACCATGTAGACAAGATCGCCGATATCGATGGCGTCGCTTGGATCGTAATCAATGTTCCCTCGAATCGGCGGCATGCAGCAGGCGTCATAGCCGACAGTGAAGCAATGAGGACCATCCCACACGGGATACCGATGTCCGACACCGGCTCCGCCGGCCCATTTCCATACCCCTGAAGGCGGATACCAACAGGAGTCGAGGCAGATCGTGCGACCGATAAAGGTACTGTCCACGGGACCAATGGTGACACAGAACGCTGTATCGTCAAAAGCTCCCGGAATGCCTACCTGCGGTGGAATACCGGTACCAACACCACCGAAGCCAACGGTATCGGCGCCAACGCCATCGACGTTTGTCTCAATGGGAAAGAAGAACATGAAGTTGCTCGTCCAGTCGATACTTCCCAAAGTGTCCGGAATCGTTGTGGACCAGGTCGCACCGTCGGGAGAGTATACGCGAAAGCCGTTGGTAACACCCATGAAATCGCTTGAGTCATTGTTGGTCAGCCTAAGATAGAACCTGACTTCCCTAAGAGCGCCGATAGTGGTGTCATCGATCAGGCCGGTCACGACGTCCAGCGATATTACCACACTCTGCGTGCCGGAACAGCTAACGCTTCCAGCCACAGTGCGGGTCTCATAGTCAAACTCCTCGGTGAAAAACATCGGCGGGTACGAACTGTTCTGGTCCAAATCGATCGTGGTCGATTGACCCGGCTGGGCCGTCCCGGACACCTCGAAATATACCTTCAGGATCGGTCCGGCCCCGGGCTCGAGGTCCGGTGCACCTCCGGAAGTAGAACTCTGAAGTGCGAATGTCGCTTTCCGGCTGTTGGGGCTGTACTGAACCAGCGCCTGTTCCTCGAAGTAATCAGTGCGGCAGCCCTCTGTTGAGAAACTGTCGTACAATAACTCAAGGTCTCCCTGGTCATACATTACGGGCACCCAGATCCTGTTAACCGGGACTGTGTTTCGGGCGTAAATGGTCACCTCAGCCGTAGCGCTTGCCACGGCGTCGACATCATCGGCAATCATGGAATCGGCCAGCGCTGTTATATAGTCGACTTTGGTGCGACTACGAATATCCCCACCCGCGTCTATCTGGAGCGTTACATCGTAGGCTCCGGGCAGGCTGTAGATATGATCGGGTGACTGCACCCAGGCCGAATCACCATCTCCGAAGTCCCAGGTCCAGGTATCCACCGTGAGATCCGAGGAACCCACGAAACTGACCCCAAACGGCGCCCAACCGAGTGTGGAGTCGGCATCGAACAGCACTGCCTTGTCCGGATAGATGTCGATCAGCATATGTTCGACCAACGGGTTGCATCCGTCCCACGGGCAATAGACACTATCCACCGTGTACCAGGAGTTGTTGCTCCCGCCCCAGCCGTAGTTCATGTGGTATTTCATCGAACCACCGCTATTGTCATACCCGTCGCAGACAATCGCGTGCCTGTGGATCACGTAGTGAATGGGCATGTTCTGGTCGATCTGATCCCTGACGATATCGAACCAGGAAGCGGCGTTATAGTCGATGCGAAAGATCTCCGTAATGTCCCAGGAGTACCCGAAAAAAACAGGCATGTGAGCGAGCATTATACTCGGCCATGCCCCGGAGCCGTCGGCGCCGTAGTTCATCTCACAGGCAACGCCCACCTCATAATTGAGTTCCGCCAACGCTGCCGAATCCTCCGGTTCACATCCAAAGAAACAGGCGTTGATAATGTGTTCCCAGTCATACGGGTCGGAGAAGTCTGCCGTCAGATAGCGACCGGGGACAGGGCCGTCGCCATTCCAGTAATAGGTATGACTGCTGTCCCCTGCCGGTGGCCATTGGTGGTAGGCCATAATCTGGGCATAAGCGGTCGCCACACATCCGGCCACACATCGAGGGCCGTCACCCATGGGACAATAGTCATTGTAAGGTGAGCCCTGGTCCCAGACTGTAGTCAAGAGCGGACCCACGACATCCATCGGTGACCGCCCACTTTTATTCAGGAACTTGTCAAACTCCTCCGTGCTTACTGCGTACCTGTTCCACCGCTCTCTATTGCCCCGGCCAAGCAGAACATCTCCCGTGGCAGGCTGCGCGGCCTCGATACTACCATAAATATCCTTGTAAAGCCGCAGACGGTCGGTCAGAACATCTTTCAGAAGCTGTGTGAAGCCGCCGGTATCGCTGACATTCAAGTTGGATTCGGTTGAGTAGGCCTTAATCGATGGGAGTTCCTTGAGAACTGGGACCATAACGTAACCGGTGGGGGCGATGGCAAAGCAGTGACCCAGGATTTGACCGTCTTGAACAAGTGCCTCGGTTTCTAGGATGTCTGGATTAGTTTCGCCGGCCCAGTCGCCTTTATCGTATACTACCTGGGCTAACCAGTTGCGGCAAACCAGTTCCATTTCCTCAGGACTGGCGACCGAAGCCGTCAGAGCCGGAGCCAAGGTCAGGGCAAACAGGATGCAGACGCCGACCGCGACGGTGATCGAGAGCAACGTCGTTGTCTTGCGATTAGGTCGAGTGTTTTCTCTGTCGCGGTTGACTATGTCGGAGTCTGTCTCAAGATTGATTTGTTGTCTCAGAAGCTGCATGGTTTATCCTTGTCTTAATCATCGGCATTCCCGCCGGCAAGTAAATCTGTGGCTGCGCTATGCGTATCCGCAATATGTGCAGTATGTGTGAGAGCCTTCCACCGTTCCCCAACCGTGGATTTCCCAACCACCTCAAAAATAGGCAATAACAGCTAGATTGTCAATGTGTATAATGTTTTTGGACTTTCCCCAAAACATCTATGGGTTGAACAGCGACATTTGGTATTTGTGGTCTGCGTACGTCCCCGTGCGCCGACAACTTCTCGAAGTGAACGCGGTAGACGAGGACGTCCACCGCGCACAAGGCACTGTGTAGGGGGCAGCCTTGCGTTGTACCAAGGGAAGCCACTTCCAGTTCTCCTTTCTCTGTCATACTGTCGAACGCCAGTGGATGCAAGCAAGCTTGGATTTCTACTTTCGCGGTAGTGACAGTGATAGAATGACGCGCGTAGCGCGAAAAAGTGGCTTGCCGGTCATG
>JAUWMW010000101.1 GCA_030612965.1 bacterium | reverse complement strand
GGCGCGGGCTGCAAACTCCCGCCGGAAAGTGCGCGAGGCCGTATCGACCATGATAACCTCGCCGGTTTCGGCATCCTCCAGTTCGATCAGTCCGACATTCTCGAACTTGGTTTCACGCGGGTCGGTGATCTTGACCGCGATTATATCATGCTTGTTGTTGGCGATCTGCAGCGGCTTGTAGAAACCCTCGGAGAGAAAATCCGACACCAGGAACACCACCGACTTGCGCTTGATCACTTTAGTGAAATACTCCAAAGCGCCGCCGATGTCGGTCTGGGTTCCCTGCGGTCGGAAATACAGTATCTCGCGGATCAATCTCAGGACATGACCGCGGCCCTTCTTGGGCGGGACGAATTTCTCGATACTGTCTGTGAAGATTATCAGCCCAACCTTGTCGTTGTTCTTGATGGCGGAGAAAGCCAGCAGCGCGCACAGTTCGGCGGCCGTCTCGCTCTTGAACCGTTTGCGAGTACCGAACTGACCGGATGATGAGGCATCCACCAACAGCACTACCGACAGTTCCCGCTCCTCCTTGAACTTCTTAATATGCGGGTAGCCCGTTCGCGCCGTGACGTTCCAGTCGATCAAACGTATATCATCACCCGGTTCATACTGCCGCACCTCCTCGAACTCCATACCCTGCCCCTTGAAGGTGGAGTGATACTCGCCTGAGAACAGGTCGTTGACCAGTTTCTTGGTCCGTATCTCTATCCGACGGATTTTTTTGAGTACTTCTTTGGGAATCATACTGATTAATTAAGGCACTTCGATGGTGTCAAAGATCTTTGCAACGATCTTGTCGCTGTCGATCTCCTCCGCCTCCGCTTCATAGGTTACAAGGATCCGGTGCCTGAGCACATCGTAGCCGATCGCCTTGATGTCCTCCGGGGTGATGTAGCCGCGTCCCTTAAGAAAGGCGTGCGCCTTGGCGGCCAGGTTCAGATAGATCGAGGCTCGCGGAGAGGCGCCGTAGGCGATCAAGTCAGTCAGGTCGCCCAGGCCGTATTTGGCCGGTTCACGCGAGGCGAAAACGATGTTGATAATGTAGTCCTTGACCTTCTCATCGACATAAATGGAACGAAGGACCTCTCGCGCGCTGATGATGTCGGCCGTCGTCACCACGCGCGTTACCTCGGCCGCCTTGGCCCCGGTGTTGCGATCCATAATCTCGCGCTCCTCGGCCGGTGAGGGGTATTCGATTCTGAGCATCAGCATGAACCGATCGACCTGCGCTTCCGGCAGCGGATAGGTCCCTTCCTGTTCAATCGGATTCTGCGTCGCCAGCACCAGGAACGGCTCGTCGAGTTTGAAGGTGGTGTCGCCGATGGTGACCTGGCGCTCCTGCATCGCTTCCAGAAGGGCCGACTGCACTTTGGCCGGCGCGCGGTTGATTTCGTCGGCCAGAATGATGTTGGCGAACACCGGGCCCTTCTTGACCGAGAACTCCGAGGTCTGCGGGTTGTAAATCATCGTTCCGATCAAATCAGCCGGCAAGAGGTCGGGTGTGAACTGAAGCCGCTGGAATTTGGCATCGATAGCATCTGAGAGCGTCTTGACCGAAAGCGTCTTGGCCAGTCCCGGCACGCCCTCAATGAGAATGTGGCCGTCGGCCAGTATGCCGATCAGGAGTCGATCGATCAGATACTGTTGTCCCACGATGACAGAACTGATCTGCTCGGTCAGCCGCTCAACAAATGATGACTCCTGTTCCACTCGGGCCTGAATTTCCTGGATATCGGTGTGCATCAATCCTCCATATCAAACTGAACTAAAGTTTTTCAAACAGTTCACGTATTTCTGCCTCGAGACGAATCGTCTCACCCGGCCCCGCCGTGACGGGGCTGAACTTATCGCGCTTCGCCTGGAAGAACCAGGCGGTAATCTCCTGTCGGGCCTGTTCGTTCAGACCGGTGCCTGAAAGCTCCCCGGCCAACTGTTCCTCTGAGAGTTCATCGGCCTTCAGACCGTATTGCCCTTTGAAGAACTCAGCCAGAATTCGGTACAACCCGGACTGGAACTTCTTGTGGTCGTCTCCCGCCTCCTGCTTCAACAACGCCAGGTTTTCGAGAAACTGTTCCACCACCGTTCTTCCCGACTCGGTCGGTCGTTGGCTGAGTGAACGTCGCCACAGCATGATCGTTCCCACCGACCCCACCACAACCAGGGCGCCCGCGAGATAGTACAACAACGACCAATCGCGCTTCGGCGGCGGCGGCAATGGTTCTGCAATCACGACCGACATCGGCTCGGTAGATAGTTCACCCGGAAGCGAATCCGGCCAGGTGATGTAGCTGATATTTACCGACGCGATTTGCCCCGGTCCGGATGAGATCGGCGCCAGCACGTAACGGTACTGTTTGGTGGTGACTTCATCGCTGCCGTCACTGGTTGAGGATATCGAGGAACTGAAGCCCCGGATAATCATCCCATCGATAGCCGGGTTGAGCGGTTCCCCGAACAGATATGCCGATTGAGACCCATCCCACTTCAGTTCAATCTCAAAGAGAACGCTGTCCTCGTAGGCGATATTGAAACTACTCAGGGATTGAGATACCGAGATACCCTGGGCCATCACCGACGGAACCAGGACACACAGGCAGATTAACAGGATCAGAACCTTTATCATTTCATCCAGACCGTTGTCACTCTCTCCTCTGGCGTGCCGGTTGTCAACCGGCATCATTCACCGGCAGGTTTTCCTTCTCACAACTGGATTTATACGCTCAAGCGAGCCAATCGTTTCCCAAAAGCTCACGCGGCCGCCAGCGCCACGACGCCCATGACCATGCCCACCTTCAACGCGGTCGAACCGATGTGTAGCAGACGGTCGCTGGGGTCGAGGCACATTGATAGCAGTAGGGCCGTTAAAGGCAAGTCTATAACGAACACCGTTATCACGCCATACCAGAGGCCGTACCATCCGGCTATGATCGGCACCAGTGTCGCCGCTACCAGAACCATGAACAGAACCAGGGCCAATACGAGTGACCGCCGTACGCCGATCAGTTGCGGCAGAGTCGTCACGCCGAGCTTCTTGTCCCCTTCAAGGTCTTGAACATCCTTGACGATTTCCCGCACGATGTGGAACAGAAAGGCGAAAACAGCCGGGATCAACGGCCCCGGCAGACGGAAACTGCCGGCCACATCCACGGCCAGTCCTCCGGTTATGAAAGTCATGGCACCCAACAGGGCGATGACGGCATTGCCCAAAAGGGGAACTCGTTTGAGCCGGAAGTTGTACCCCATCAGGAGGCCGATGGCGATCAAGCCGGTGGCCGTAACGGCCGGGCTGACCGTGAGGGCAATCGCTACGGCCGCCAGGTTCAGGACTACGGCCGTGACCACTGCGTAGCGGCGCGACAGTGCCTGTCGCACCATAACGCGCTGGGGTCGATTGATGCGGTCGATCTCGGTGTCGACCAGATCGTTTACGATGTTCCCGGCAGCGCAAACCAGGAAGGCGCACAACGCCGACATGACCGGACCATAATAGCTGGGGTCTGCCTCGACCAGGTGAGCGCCGAGCGCCACGCCTAACATGGTCATCAAACAGTTAAGGATTCGAATCAGTCTGAGTGTTTCGATCAGCTTGTGCACTCAGGACGATAGGTCCGACAGCAGTCGGTCGTCAAGTTTATATGTCAGCGGTGAACTCGACCAAAAGTCGCGGTTGATCGAACGGTAGCTCCGGATTCCAGCCCAGCGAGAGTCTCAGAACCCGGCCCGGTTCCATCACAGCCAGCCCGAAACCGTAGCCATAACGGTATTGTTCGTTGGTGTCGGTGCTGTTGTCGTTACCGTGTACTCGGTTGTTCAGGTAGGCGCCGTCATAGAAAATGAAAAGGTAGCCTTGGTCAAACCGCAACCTCGGCTCCACGGACCCTGTCGCCGCGTGGATGGCGGCGAACTGCTCGTTGCGATAGCCTCGCAGGGAACCGGGTCCGCCGACCAGGTACAGTTCCGATACCGGTGGCAATGATTCGGCTGTCCGATAGCCCTGGTAACCAGTTTTCAACTGCATCACCACGCGACGGTATACGCTCTGTACTGCCTGCAGTGATACGGTGGCGCGGGTGTCGTTGAGAACCTGCTGCCTGAGATCGCCGGTCAGGCTGTCGCCGGAATAGCGCCGGTGCGCGTAGGCTACCGACCAGGCCAGCGACCAACCTCGGATCGGGTTACGTCGCGGCAGGAGTTCTCCGTGTGACATCGCCACTGTCGCAGTGTACCGTCGAAACGACGGTTGCCCCTCGGCCGGAGTCACCGACTTGAAGGCCAGCCCCAGAGTGCCTTCCCAGCCGGAACGGAAATTGGAGGAGTATTGCGATGACGCGGTGAACTCATAGAACTGATCACGGTAATCCCGGGTGGCCGCGCTCACGGTCAGCTCACCCATACCTAACAGGAACAACGGCTGGCGATACTCCAGAGCCAGGCTGTTACGCCCTTTTTCACGGCGTTCCGAGAGCATTCTGGCCTGGCGACCGTCTCCGAACATGTTAGTGAAGCCCATCTGTAACGACCAGACCAGCCCGGTTGAATTGTCCGGGATGTAGCCACCGGTTCCCTCAATCCGGAACTGTTTCTTCTCGTCGAATTGCAGTTCAAGCACCGCGGCCTGGTACCCCGGCTGCGGCTGCACCCTGATCGGCGGCCGGAAGGTGACGTAGCCGATTCTATCGGCTGCGGCTTCGGTTGCCCGCAGAGCCTCATTGGTCAGCGTATCGCCGCGGCGAATCGGCAGGAGCCTCGCAATCTGTTCCGGCCGGCTTCGCTCCAAACCAAGATAGCGCACGTCCGCCACCATGACTACCGGCCCATGGTTAAGAGTCGCATCGACCTGGACCGACAGACCGTCCCGACGCGCGCCGGTGATTTGCAGCGATGCATAGTGGTATCCCTGATCGTAGAAATGCCGCAACTGATTTTCAATGCGGCTTTCCAGATTGTGACGGCTGAAGTAATCGTGAATTCTGATATCGAAAGTTGAATCGCCGGTGATGACTATACGCGCCAGTCGCGAACGTGCGCCACTGTCTATGATAAGACTATCGCCGGATCTTTCTGCCCGGGCATCCAGGTATCCCTCGCTGCTCAATATGGTCAGCACGGTGTCGACCAAATGTGCATCGGACGAACGATTTGCTGCCAGACGACTGATCTGTTTTTCAGTCACCGGTCTCTCACCTCGATAGAGTACTTGCGTCGCGACCGCATCTACGGTCAACCATCCAACCAGAAGTATGTACAGTATGATTCTACCCATACCCATCAAAACCCAGCCACCAGTTCGCCGCGTCCGGTGAGACGCGCTGTGCGATTATCGGCGTGTCTTCCGGTGAGCGAGAAATTGAGGCGGAGTTCGCCCTTTAGACCATAATTCAACCGCACCGACCAGATAGCGCCACGTTTCCCCGGCCTGTTGTCGGTCAGGAAGTAAGACGGCGTGGTCCCTGTATTCGTTAGTCGCTGTGTGTACAATTCAATCAGGGTGCGTAGTTCTCCCTTGCGAGCCAGTTGCCGGCGCGTTCCCAGCGATGCCAGGTAGATTCGTGAAAGCTCACCCTGCGATGATTCAGCGCGGCGAAAGACTGCACCGATGGTCAGTTCCAAAGCTGAAAATCGTCGTCGGGCCGACAACCCGACTTTGAAGCCGTCAACATCACCGCCTCCCCCGTACGATTGGTCGCGATCGATTTGAAAGAGATCGAGCGTTTCTTCAAGGAACAGTTCGTTGACCACCTGTTTCAAGCCAACTGATTCCTTGCGGTGCGAACGCTGTCGGACCTCACCGGCCGCCAACCGCTGCTGCATGTCCTCGCTGTACGACAAGTTGACTATATGAAAACTGTGCATCTTGGCTAGCCGTAAATCGGCGTCGTATCGTCGGTCGAAAAACAGGAACGGTTGAGACTTGTCGGAGAGAAAAGGAACGATCCAGTACCATTCCCGTGTGCCCTCATCGAGCAGTTCCTCTTCGATGCGTGAATCGAAGCGAATGTACACCTGACTGAATTCCCGCCTGAGGTGAAAACTTCTCTCGCCGCGCCGCACGCGGGACCGGTCGGAAAGTAGCTCTTCGACCTGGATGTAATCGCCGTCCGGGTCGGGCAGGTAAGATCCGTCTTGAAAGATGAAGTCTCCCCGCCCGGGCTCCACTTCCAGATAGGTCAGGCCACGGGCGTTGCGGGTCTCGGTGGAAACAACATAAGCGCCGTCGACGGTCAGGTTTCGTTTGTTGTCATGATAACGATAGCCCAAACGTCCCAGAAAACTCTTTTCCGAGGACAAAACTCTGTCCAACCATTGGTGTGTCGCCATGAACTGGTAGCTGAGATCGCCGAGCCGTCGATTTGATGTCAGTGAGGCGCGTCGGCGCTGAAATGTCTGGAGCCACCGCCCGGTCAGGCTGTCCTCGCGGTACTGTTCGTATCGGAGGCTCTCACTCCGGCCACTCAAACCCAATTCGTAGCGCTGGTAACGGGTCCCCTGACCGGCGCCGCTGTAGTCATGTTTGCGATTGTCGGCTTCAAGCAAGGACGACAGGGTAATGCCATCGGCCAACAGTAATCGCAATTGTCCCATAGCGTACTCACCGTTGCCGTGCTGTGTACAATCCCCCGACGTGAACTTCGATCTCATCCCTTCGAACCCGGCAACAGCCTCGACGCGATTATGTGGCTTCATTTCCGCTCTCACGTTGACTTTGTTTGAGCTAAAGGCGTGCTCATACTCGAGACGCGAGAGTCCTGTGCGCACGGTCACAAATCGGCTCGGCGTTACGGCTCCCTGCCAACGGTACAGGGTTTCATCCGATGTTGGCGCGTAATGTTCCGGGAGTAAGAACTCGCGTTGGAACTCCGGAGCGTTCAAACGCTCATGCGTTCGGTACTCCGTTTGGCGGTGACGGACTTCGAGTGACAGTTCATTGGCGCGGTCCGACTTTCCAAGCTTCCTATCCAGTCGCAGAAGGTAGTAGAGTCCGTCGTTGTCGCTGTCATCGAGAGATGAAAACAGGTTGCGATCATAAACGCTTTGTCGTATGTCAGCGCTGATCTGTCCCAGCACACGGCTTCTCAACCGGGCGCGCAGGCGGTAATGATCGGCACGCTCGGGGGCAATCGGCGCGACGACCGGAAGGTAGTCGCCGCTCCCCTCACCGACGTACTCGTACTGGTCCGCGCCCAGGAATCGATAACTGCCCGCGCCGAGGCCAACGAAACTGAAGGTGATGCTATAGTCGCCGCTCTCCTGACTCACATACTGGTAAACCGAATCCGGCAGACTGTCGGTTACCAGAAGGTACGACCCGGTCGAGTCCGGCCGTACGCCGGTGCGCACGGCCAGCGCCGTGCTGTCGCCGATCTCGACGAGCAGCCGGCGATCTTCGGCGGTCGGTTCGCCCCACAGCGGCTGATCCTTGTCGTCACCGTCCCGACGCAACTCCAGAGCGATTGTCAACAATGAATCCCCGAATACGGCGCTCCCCCCGGTTGACAACAGTTCACCCTTGTAACCGCTGGCCAGTGGTTGAAAATCGACCTCGATACGTCGACGGCTGTCGATTGGGTGGTTGACGTTGAAGGTGATGCGGCCGGTCGGGTAATCGACGGTGTAGTCCTTGTTGGCGCCGCGTTCGAGCCGCTCGCCGTCGAGCCACACTTGTTCCGAGCGCGGTACCACCGGCAGCGGTCGCCCGGATTCACTGATTGCGTAGGGTCCCTGAAGACCGTCACGCCCCATGAAGCGCACCGAGGCATACCTGCCCTTGGGGCGTGCTGCCAATGCGTCGACATGCCAGCGCTCCCTTTGCACAACGAACATCGCACCGGATGCTGCGCGCGAAGTGGGCGCGACCGATGACAGACGATCGACCGCTTCGATATCGCCAACCTGCGCCATGATAGATGGCGAGGTCAGCCTCAGGTTGACTTTATCCAGTTCGTTGAGGCGGCTGTTGGCCGTGCCGTAGGAGGGGTCGTAGCCTCGATCCGATACGGCGCCGCTTATCGTTACTCCCGG
>JAUWMW010000188.1 GCA_030612965.1 bacterium | reverse complement strand
ACGATGTTGACCCGCTCGTCGGTGCATTGAGCCGAGAGAATCGTGGCGACCATCAGTTGGTGCACGTTTTTGAAATCGAGAGTACAGCGTGCCTCGGGATAGTTTTTCTTGAGAAGCGCAATGATCCTCCGAACGCGCGCGAGTTTGTCGACGGTCTTTTCTCTCGGCATAGCGGCCTTAGTCACAGGACAGCAGCACGACCCGGTCCCAGTCGTTGTAATCTTTCATCACGACAATCGAGCGAAACCGCTTGTCATCTTCGGTCATCTCAACCACCTTGTCGCCCTGGTCATATCCAATCTCGAACAGGATGCGTCCGGAAGGCGCCAGGAATTTCGGTGCATCGCGAAGAATCACTTTGACAGCATCCAGACCATCGTCACCAGCCAGCAGCGAAACGGTGGGGTCCGCCTTCACTTCAGGCGGCAACGCATCGTATTCCCAGTTGGCGATATAGGGCGGGTTGGAGAGGATCAGGTCGAAACGCTCATCGTCACCAATCGCCTCAAAGAAATCGGACCGTCGAAACTCGATCTTCTGGACCGCGCCAAGTTCGGTTGCGTTGGTGCGCGCCATTTCCAAAGCATCCGGCGAAATATCCAGCGCGACTACTTCGCACTCCGGCAACTCAAGCGCGACGGTGACCGAGATCACGCCGGAGCCAACCCCGACATCGAGGACACGAGTGTCTTTTATGCTATGCTGGCCCACATAGCGGATAGCTGTTTCGCACAGGAGTTCGGTTTCGGGGGTGGGGACCATCACCGTAGGCGAGACGCGGAACCGTCGTCCATAGAACCATGATTCTCCAAGGATATACTGCAACGGCTCACGGGTGAGGCGACGCTCGATGATCTTGTCAAGGCGTTGTTGCACATCGTCGGTCACCATGTCATAACCGTGCAGATAGATATCGAGCCGCTCGCAATTCAGAAGGTGACACAGGATAATTTCGATCTCACCTTTGGCCCGTTCGACACCGGCGTCGGTGAGAAACCGCGCCTTGTCTGCGATGAACTTTTGGATCCGTTCGGTCACGTTTTGGCGCGTCGCACCGGGCGCGGTTGTTTTCCCCTCGATTTGGGGCGGCTGAGCAGTCCGATAAGGTAAAGCAACACCACCAAACCGATGAAACTATAGCACACTGTCTTGGTCAGGCCGACACTGAACTGAATCGAGTGCGGGATCAGATAGATCCCCAACATCAACCCGAAAGCACCCACGCCAAACCAGCCCAGGGTTTTGGGTGAGTAGAGGTGGCGGCCTGGTTCCCTTTTACGCAGAGATCCCACTGTGGCCAGCGTCAGAAACAGCAGGTATGCAAACAGTAACTGGGTTTTGTTATCGGTGGCGTCGGTGCCGAACGGCACGCCTTCCCAGACGACATCGAAGGCATAGTAGTTCATGCCGAAGCCAAAGGGGTAGCAGCCAAAGAAAGAAACCAGCATGGCCAGGAATACAAAGAAGGCCAGCGGATGAACGTCGGTATTGCCGGACAGAAGTTTGAACGAATGCAGAAAGGCCATGACAACACAGAACACGGTGGCGAACATGAAGACAATGTGCGGACCGATAATGTACGTAGGAACCTCTCCGATGAATTTGAAAACGAACGGCTTGCTGTCGTCGCTGGTGAAAGAAGCCCTCAGTCCGCCGGTAGCGTCACGAATCTCAAAGTAATAGTAGAACCTATCTCCGCGCGCCAGCGTTGAGAACTCCGTGTAGTACTCTCCGGTCGCGGAATCCTCCACCAACAACGGCACGCTGTTGTACTTGTGGATGGGCGTGGTTTCATCCTGGCCGAACTTGCTCTGGCGGAACACTGGTTTGACGCCGGGTTCCATCTCGCCGGTTATCTTAAGACGGATGGTCTCCATACCGTGCTCCAATCCCTTGGGCACTGTCATCATCTCGAAAGTATAGCCGTTCTCTGTGTGGATGACGAATTCCGGGCGCCCGCACGAGCTGTTGCGCGCGATATACAGCAGAACCGCCGTCAGTCCCACAGCGACTATGATTCTAATGATCTTCATTGATATCCCGACCTATTCCTGGGTTTCAAGTTGCAGCCTTTTCTCCTGATCGTGACTGCGCAACGGTTCGATCAACAGGTCAACGTCGCCAGAGAGCACTTGCTCAAGTTTGTACGCAGTGAAGTTGATCCGGTGATCGGTCACGCGCGACTGCGGAAAGTTGTAGGTACGAATCTTGGCCGAGCGATCACCGGAGGAGACCATGGAGCGACGTTCGGCTGATATCCTGGCCTGCTGTTCGGACAGTATTTGATCGTACAGTCGGGCCCGCAGAACCTTCATAGCCTTGTTGCGGTTTTTCAACTGGGATTTCTCGTCCTGGCAGGTAACCACCAGACCGGTCGGAAGGTGCGTAATGCGAACGGCTGAATCGGTAGTGTTGACCGACTGGCCGCCGGGCCCGCTGGAACGATAGACGTCGACCTTGATCTCGTTCTCCTTGATGACGATGTCGACTTCCTCCGCCTCGGGGAAAACCGCCACGGTAACAGCCGAGGTGTGTATGCGACCCTGAGTTTCCGTCGTCGGCACCCGCTGCACGCGATGCACACCCGACTCGTATTTCATGTGACCGTAGACCTCGTCACCGTCCAGGGAGAAAATGATCTCCTTGAATCCGCCCACCTCCGAGACATGAGAGTTCATTACCTCGAGCTTCCAACCCTGCTTATCGGCAAAACGCTGGTACATGCGATACAGATCGGCGGCAAACAGTCCGGCTTCATCACCGCCGGTGCCGGCTCTGATTTCGATCACCGCTGACTTGTCGTCGCTTGGGTCGCGCGGTAGCAGTTTCAGCCGGAATTCCTGTTCCAACTCGCGAACTTCCGGTTGCCCGGCCTCCAACTCTTCTTTGGCCATGGCGACCAACTCTTCATCGTCACTGCCGGCCACAATCTCACGAGCTTCGTCGACAGCAAGGCGCAACTCTCGATAGCGGCGGGCGACTTCGAGAATCGATACCAACTGACGTCGTTCCCGATTAAGGCTGATGAGCTTTTTCCGGTCGGACAGATTCTCCGGCTGGGCCATCTGTTCGTCGATAGCTTTCAGTTTTGCTTCCAGTCTGTCTACGATCTCAAGCATAGTCTCTACAATCCGGTTTGACCTGATAAGGGTAAGGGATGCCGCTGAAAACGGCAAGAAGATAAAGTGGACAGCTAAGGTACAGCCACCCGCTCCGAACTGAGTTTCGACTCGGTGATGCCAACCGAAGCCTCCAGCGCTACAATGGCTACCTCGAGTTGATCCAACGATGGTTCCTGGGTAGTAATCTTCTGTAACCACAAGCCCGGTTTTATGATGATTCTGGTAATGGCGTGATCACGTGTCTTGCCGGAGAACTTCAGAAGCTCATAGGAACTGCCGGCCACTATCGGCAACAGAGAGAAATGAAGCGCAAATCGCGTCAGCAGTGTCGGTGGATGACCGGTCTTGAGAGCGTAGATCGTATCGGAAACGGCATAGATAAAAATCGCCAGTAACGCCACGATGAGAATAAATGATGTTCCGCAGCGGGGATGAAAACGCGGGTGACGAGCCGCCCGCTCCGGCAGCAGGTCGTCCCCCATCTCGTAAGTGAAGATCGACTTGTGCTCGGCGCCGTGGTACTGAAAGATTCGCCGAAACTCACCAAAGAGCGAAATCCCCCAAATATATAGAACGAACATCGTCAGCCGTATTCCTCCGGCAAGCAGGTTGAACCCTACTGCGTTCTTGTCGATATTGAACAGGTTCGAGATCGCCAGCGGCACGAAGAAGAAAATGAAGATACCAAGGCCAAGAGCAAAAGCAACCGTCAGGCCTAACATCAAGCTGTTGGACTTTCGTTCTTTGGGATCGACAGTATCACCTTTTTCCTCTGCGTCCAGTTTTTCCTGTTCCTTAATGGCGATATCAGCGGAGAAATTGAGCGTTTTGATACCCAGCACTAACATTTCCACAAACGTCACGGCGCCCCGGAGGATCGGGAGATTCAGCAGCTTGTGCCTTTTTGACATTGAGACGTAGTTCTCGGTCTTGACCAGGATCCGGCCATCCGGTACCCGCACGGCAGTAGCCACGCGCTCAGGCGAGCGCATCATCACGCCCTCAATAACCGCTTGTCCACCGACATTAAGATCCGGCATCGGAAATCTCCAACTTGCTATGCAGCCTCTGGATCCTTACTCACAAAGAACAGAACAGGCGGTGTCTCGAATAGAATACGCACCGCCCGGTCAAATCTGTCGCCGAAATCCCAGCTATTGCTGTTTTTGAAGCTTGGCGTACTTACGACGAAACCGCTCCACGCGCCCGGCCGTATCCACCAGTTTCTGCTTACCGGTAAAGAAGGGGTGGCAATTGGAGCAGATTTCCACATTAATAGACTTCCTGGTCGAATGAGTGGGGAAACTGTTCCCGCAGGCACAGGTAACCGTCACCTCATGGTACTCAGGATGAATTTTCGGTTTCAATTCAGCTTACCTCGACTTTCAAATCTAAAATCACACATAGGTTTCCAATCGACAGGAAACCGCGGTCCAATATATCAAATATTCCGCTTTTAGCAAGGTGATTGTTTATTGGATAATTCAGGCAACGCGTCGCCCGTCATGGTTCGACTCCGCTCACCATGAGGTGTGAATTGGTCGGAGCCAGCAAATGTAGGTCGAAACCCCTGATCCAAAGGATCGCCCCGAGCGAAGTCGATGGGCGGGTTTCGACAATTGACTCAGAAACTACTCCCCAGGCTGAAAGTGAACCGGTTGGTATCGTAATCGGAAAGCTGCCAGGTGAAGAACAGTTTGAAGTTCAACGGCGGCATCCGTCCCAGTCCGA
>JAUWMW010000286.1 GCA_030612965.1 bacterium | reverse complement strand
GGGATGTCTGGGATATCGAAAAGGACGGTGCGAAGCTATCTATCGACTGGTGCTCGGATGCTACTTTTGATCCGATTACCGAGATCGACCGCGGGACCGTGCGTTTCAAGCTTGAGAAAGAGGGAGCCGTCAAAAGTTACGAAAGTCCCAGCGATGCGCGGCGGATGGGGTTTGGAAACCTACGAGCGCTGATCGATTTGTCGGAGCGGTTTCATATCGCCGCGATGTATGGCGACCTGGATGTGAATATCCCGTTCGACAACGCCAAGAAAGCCTGGCGGTTGGTGTTGGTATTGCGGAAGAATCCGTAGTGGGCGTGTCACCCTGAGCAGAGCACGTCACCCTGAGCGGAGCTTGTCACCCTGAGCGGAGTCGAAGGGCGGCCGACGCGGCAATCTCCGAGTCTTGTAGGGCAGGTTTGTCTTCAAACCTGCCGACAGTGGCGTGTTCGAAGACGGACCCGCCCTACTTTCTACTACCCCTACCGTCCCTCCTTATCCAACAAACCCAGCAACGCCTGAAAATCCGCTGGCGGGTCGCGGTGGAGAGAGAGTTCTTCTCCAGTAACAGGGTGCGTGAACTCAAGGCGAGTCGCGTGCAGCGCCTGTCGCGGCATAATTTCAAGCAACCGTTTGGCCAGCAGACGTTCCGGCGCGAAAATGCCACGATGCCATTTTTGACGGCCACCATAGTCCGGATCGCCGAACACCGGATGCCCGAGGTGCGAAAGATGTACCCTTATCTGATGCGTCCGCCCAGTATGGAGGTTTACCTCCAGCAGATCGTAGGAGCGATAGCGATCCAGCAATTTGTAGCTGGTCACTGCCTCGCGGCTGCGGTGATGGGTCACGATCATCTTTTTGCGATCTTTCAGCGACCGGCCAATCGGCAAATCAATCGTCCCGGCATCTTCTTTCATGTGGCCGCACACCAACGCGAGGTAGCTACGCGCCACCTCACGTTCTTGCACTGCCTTCTGTAGCGCCAGGAAGGCGGTGTCATTTCGGGCCACGATCAACAATCCTGAAGTGTTCTTGTCCAGACGGTGCACGATACCGGGTCGATCCGAGCCACCCAGCTTGGACAGTTTACCGAAGTGGTGGATCATGGCGTTGACCAGAGTTCCGCGGTAATTCGCCGCCGCCGGATGAGTGACCATCCCGGGCGGTTTGTTGACCACAGCCAGATGCTCATCCTCGTAAACGATGTCAATGGGAATATCTTCACCTTCGAGGTGCATCTGTGGTGTGGGCGGGATAGTCAGGACAATGGTCTCCCCTCCCTTGATTCGCTGCTTCTTGATGGCAGTTCGTCCATCGATGGTGACCAAACCGTCATCGAACAGCCTCTGAATGCGACTGCGCGAGAGGTCCAGGTTCTGACATGACGCTAAGTAGCGGTCCACTCGTTGCGCGGATACGTCCGTAGGGATATTGATCTCGATTAGCGATGCGTTCTGTTCGGGGGTACCGTTCACGTTGCTTCTTACTGCGAGGGTGGTTCTTTGCGCACGAGACGCAGCATCTCAGTTACGGCTCGCTCGTAGCCGACCAGCAGAGCCCGGGCAGCGATGGCGTACCCGATCACAAATTCATCGACCAGTCCCAACTCAGCAACCGGCGTCAGGTTGCGATAGGTCAGCCCCCGTCCACAGTTTACGGCCAGACCTGCCTTGGCTGCCGCCGCGCCGGCGGCGTCGATGCGGTCGAGCTCTCGCTGGGCATCGTCTATGGTGCGGGCGTTAGTGTAACCGGAGCAGTTGATCAGAACAGAACTGCCGCCGTGTTTGGCCGCCCGCTTGACCTGGTCGACTTCCGGCTCGATAAAGTAACCAACAAGAACACCCACTGCCGTGAGCCGGTCGGTAAGGTCATGAAAGTCAACTTCAGTCGAAGAGAGATCGACCGGTAGTACCGCCTTGTCGCCGCCAAGCTGGTCGGAGGCAAAGGTCACCATCCACGGTTTCACCTCGAGTGCTTTGTTGATGAAATCATCATGCGGCGGCATCTCAAAAGTTAGCCTGGTCTTGACCACACCTTTTAGCAGGTAGAGATCGCGATCACGAACGACCTGATGCTTGGGCAGCAGTTGAACGGCGATGCCGTCAGCGCCGGCCAACTCAGCCAGCACCGCCACCTGCACCGGGTCCGGTTCGGCGTAGCCACGCAGACCACGCAACGCCGCCACGGTGTCGACATTTACTGTGAGCGATGACACGAAACACTCCTTGTTTCAGTTTTCCTAATGAGCAGTCTGTGCGTCCAGACACTCAGCAGGTTGTTGAAAAAGTGACAATTCCGTTATTGCGAGCGAAGCCCGGCAATCTCTCTCGTGCTATCTACCAACGAATTGAGATTGCCACGGTCACGCGAAACGCGTGACCGTGGCAATGACGATTGCGGCGTTTCTCAACGGCCTGTTAGAGGAGAAGCTATTCACCTCGAGTCCCGAAGTCAATTCAAAAAAGCAACCGGCGCCTTATATCAGATCGAGCGCCACCAACCGTTTGGTAAGGCTCTTGAACTGCTCCGTAGCTACCTGCTCTGCCCTGATGTTGGCTGGCAGCTTTAGTTCGGTCAGGATAGATCGCAATTGGTTGGGGTCAGCAACCAAAGTCGGCGACAGATTGTTCACCAGCAGTTTGCGCCGTTGGCGAAAAGCAGCGCGGACAAGGCGTTCGAATTGCGCCGGATGGCTGACTTCCGCCGTGAGTTTGGGCGTCATCCGGATCACCGCCGAGGTTACTTTGGGCGGTGGTCGGAAACAGTCGGGTCCAAGCGTGAAGCAGCGCTCGATTTCGAAGTACAACTGTGTGAAGATCGCAAGCGGCGACCAGTCTTTGCTGCCCGGCGACGAGGCGAGACGATCCGCCACCTCACGCTGCATCATCAGGCAGGCGGATTGGATATGCATCCGGTGCCTGACAACCCATTCAATCACCGGCGAGGTGATTTGGTAAGGCAGGTTGCCGACCAGCACGAAGGG
>JAUWMW010000357.1 GCA_030612965.1 bacterium | reverse complement strand
CCAATATCCATAACGCTCTGCTACCAAAGTACGGCGGCAAGGGGATGTACGGGCACTACGTACACGAGGCGGTGCTGGCCGCCGGAGATACCGAGTCGGGACCGAGCGTGCATATCGTCGATGAGATTTACGATAACGGCCGGATACTGGAACAAAAGCGTGTCCCCGTCCTGCCGGACGACACACCCGACACGCTGGCCGCGCGCGTGCTGGAGCAGGAACACAAGCTCTACCCCAGGGTGCTGCAGAAATTGATCAAAGGAGAATATGATCTTGACTGAACAAAAGGTTGTGCTGTCGACCGATATCAAAGAGTACCCCTTGATGGTTCGCGGCAAGGTCCGCGATGTTTACGACCTCGGCGACCGGTTGCTGTTCGTTACCAGCGATCGCATCTCAGCCTTCGATGTCATCCTGCCGAACGGTATTCCCGGCAAAGGGAAGGTGTTGACGGCGATGTCGCTGTTCTGGTTCGAACTGCTCAAGGATGTTGTAGAGCATCACCTGATCACGGCCGACGTCGATGAGTATCCGGAACCGTTGAGAAAATATCGCGACGTTTTGGTTGGTCGTTCCATGATCGTCACCAAGGCTGATCGTGTCGACTGCGAGTGCATCGTGCGCGGATACATCTCGGGTTCGATGTGGAAAGAGCTACAACAAGCGAGAAACGCAGGCGGCAACACCGTGCATGGGTTTGAGTTTGCTCCCGATCTGAAGGAGTCGGAGAAACTGCCGGAACCTATCTTCACGCCATCGACCAAGAATGACAGTGGCCACGATGAGAACATTAGTTATGACGAACTTGTGGCTATGATTGGCGAAGAACATGCCGTCCTGTGTCGTGATGCATCCATCGCTATCTATAAGAAAGCAGCCGAGTACGCGTTGGCTAAAGGGATCATTATCGCCGACACCAAGTTTGAGTTCGGCTTCAAAGATGGTCGATTCACATTGATAGACGAAGTACTGTCGCCGGACTCCAGCCGCTTCTGGCCGGTGGATCGCTATGAAGTCGGTCGGGGGCAACCATCGTTTGACAAACAACCCATCCGCGATTACCTGGCGGGATTGGACTGGGATCGAAAACCGCCGGGACCGAAGCTCCCCGATGAGGTGGTGATGGCGACTTCACAACGTTATCGCGAAGCGCAAAGACTCATAACAGGAAGTTGAGAGGATGAGCGACTTAGTTAAGATAAAGCGCGCCGTCATATCGGTTTCAGACAAGACCGGTGTGGAACAACTGGCATCCAAGCTGCAGGCAATGGGCGTGGAGATCATCTCTACCGGCGGGACGCTCAAGAAACTCAAAGAGGGCGGGGTCCAGGCGATCTCGGTATCGACTTTCACCGGTGCACCGGAAATCATGGGCGGACGGGTCAAGACATTGCATCCCAAGATGTACGCCGGGATACTATGCCGACGCGACAACCCGTCGGACATGGAACAGCTCAGTGAGCATGACTACCGCTCCATCGACCTGGTCGTGGTCAATCTGTATCCCTTCCGACAGACGGTGGCCAGAAAAGATGCCGACCACGCTGAGATCATCGAGAACATTGATATCGGCGGACCATCTATGATAAGGGCGTCATCGAAAAACTACCAGGCGGTCACGGTGGTTGTTGATCCGACCGACTACGATGCCCTGATCGAACAGATGGAAGCCAACGACGGCGCGGTCGACCTTGACTTCAGAAAAGCCTGCGCCGCCAAAGC
>JAUWMW010000168.1 GCA_030612965.1 bacterium | reverse complement strand
GCTCTTCAGCACCATCGTTCCCGAGGAATAATCTACGGCATAGTCCGCGTTCTCAACATACACGGTGCCCATCGAGCTGTCGGACGCCACCACCACCGAACCGGGCGCCAACGGCGATGCCGTCAACGATGTCGGGTTGCTGCTGAGACTCACGGTCGTTCGAATCAGCTCGTTACTCTGGACAGACTTAACCTTCAAAGTTGATTCATCCACGGCGCCGTTGAAAAAAGAAAGGTAGTCATCATTCTCAAAAATCAGCGGCTGGTTTGCTATTGACTCGGCCAAAGGAAAGGCGCCGACCAGGTGATGACGAATGAGTTCTGTATTAGTATAGGACATCGCTACCTCCTGACTATGATGGCGCCGACGTCGGAGATCGACGTAATCTGACTACCCACCGGGCCGGTTGTGAACGTCGTCGAAACCTGGATATTCACCCAGTAGCGTTCGTCATCCTCAAGCGCCTCTTTCTGCCAGCCGCCGGGAGCACCGTCGTAATCGTTCCACAGCAGCAATTCACGATCAGAGGAATCGAAGTCATAGCCGCCGCCCGCCGGCGTGAATGCGATCCAGTTGGCGCCGTCCCAGTAACTGTAAGTAAGCGTACCGCCGACCCCCACGGTTGAGAGAAGGATTCTGAGATAACGGAATTTCCGATCCATCCCGAAGTACACAGCATCACCCAGTTCCTTTATGAGGCTGGACGAACTGGAGTGGTAAACATCGGCGGTGGCAGCACTGGAGGCGGCTGTTGTCAGATTATCATAGCTGGAAGAACTGGTGTCGTAGGCCAACACCTCATCGAACAGACCGGCGCCGGGGTCCAGAGGCTGCGGCGATCCGAAGCTGCCCGTTTCGCGACTGGTATACATAAGCTGCTCCTGCCCCGAGGCGTACTCTGACAGATAGACCACTACCGGTACGTTGGCGTTGAACATCAACTGTGGACTGTTCCCTTCGCTGCTGTCCAAATCCACAACCGCACTCCAGACTGCTCCGTCGAATTCGCGGTACTTCAGCGCGGCCTGATCGTACACAACCGCCAACAGACCATTATCCGAAACGGCAACGTCGAAGTGCTCGTCGAAGTTGCTCGCACTGGAGGCCAGATCGACCGCGCTGGTCCAGCTTCCGCCTGAGATCGGACGGGAACGTATCGACAACGTCGAACCTCCGTGACCGTAGACCACGAAGATATCACTGGTGCCGATAACTGTCTTTGCAAACAACGCCGTAACTCCGTTGGTGAGGACGTCACCACCGTCGGTCGGACCCGTTCCCCAGGTAGCGCCGGAATCGGTCGAGGACTTGGCGTGAAGATAGTACGACCCACTTGTGAGCCGCGACCAACTCACCCACAGGGCGCCGCCGTCCTCGATTGTCACCGACGGATAGTATGATTCATTAACGTTGTAAATGGTAACCTTGGAACCTGTCGACCAGCTTCCGCCGGAGAACGACAGCTTCTTCGTTACCAGGTAGTTGGTGGAGGTCTCACTATAGACAAGGTGGATGTTGCCGTTGGTGTCGATCAGACTGTCGCACGGCTGATCCGCGGCATCAGATGCTATCGTCACCGGCGTCGACCAGTTTACGTACGGACGGTCGGCCCAGGAGTACTTGATGTCACCGGCCGCTGTCTGTGTGATCGCCACCAATCGACCGCGGTACTGACCGGCCGCTACTTTCAATAACTTACGCCCCGGCGGCAGACCGACCGGGTAGGCGGCCGTTGATTCGGTTATCTTTTTCTGCATCGTTCTCTCGTTAAGCGGGGGAGCCCGCGCTGGGCGGGCTCCCACCAGGTATTAGGTAAACACGCTGTCAAGTATCACTGAGGCCTCCTTGATGACCTTGGCGTAGGTCACCGACTCGGAGATCACAGCTTCCTCGAAACGTTGTTCGATCACTTTGTCGTACTCGATGGTCAGAGGCTGAGTGATCACTTCCTCGACGGCGAAACGACTGTCGAGACCGAGAACGTAATCGCTTGGCACATCGTCACAACGAATCAGTCGCGCCCCCAGCGGACTAAACAGATCGCCGGTATTTTGGAAACGATAGCCCGCCATCGGATCCTTGAACTCGTCCAGAGTCAGAATCGTCTTCATCTGATCGATATGACAGACCAGCGTGTTCATTTCAAACGGCGAGAACTGCGCCCACAAACTGATCAAGTCGTCGTAAGTGAGCGTACCGCTGGCAGCCGTGTTGACTACCGCCGCGCCGTTGCTGTTGCCGTCACCGTTGATGATCGTGTCGACCACCATGGCGATCTTGTCGCTCTGGATTCTGAAGCCGATGTACCACAAGAGCACCCGGAACTGCGAGCTTGTGCGATAACGCAATGCCTTGTAGCTGGTCTTCAGAGCCAAACCGTAGTCGGTCACCTTCACGGCGTGGTTCTGCTCGGTGACGAGAAGCTGCGGCACGTCAGCGCCATCGCCGATCGGTCGCAGCGAGAACTTGGTATCGTCTGATGTATCGATGAAAAACGGCGTGTAACTGTTGCTGGCCACGCTGGTGGAGTTGGCGATCAAACGACCCAACTCAGGACGCATCGCCTGTCCCTTCTTGATCTCGCGCAGCATAAACTCCGGCAGCAAAGCCGGCGCCTGCTGGAAGAACTGCTCCACGGTGGTCGGCGACTTGCCGCCCAACCGAACTCCGGCCAGCGCCAGTTGGCGTTCAAAGGCGTCCAGCGGACAGCCGTTCGGAGTAGGGTCGTACTCTTCGCATTCCAGGAGTTCGGACAGCGTCAAGCCACGGCTTTCCGCCTCCACATAGAGATCCCGACTCACCTCGACCGCCGCCGAGCGCGTTAGATCTACCGGCGCCTCCGATCTCTCCCTGTTGACTTCACGCTGTACCCCGGCGAAAGCGGCCGAGTTCAAAAACTGATTGAAATCCATCTTCGGTCCTTTCTTAGTTAAGCAGGACGACACAGTCGGTCGTGCCGTTGACTTCAAGCACCGTGCCGCGAGCCACGTTGCCACCGGCTGGGTCGGATGCCACTGTCGGCGCTTGCTTCACGGTTCCACTGGCGCCACCCACTACGCGATTGCCCACCGTCGGATAGGTGGTTGTTATGGCCAGCCGGCAAATACCGCCGACCTGCACCGTGGCTAACCGATCTCCGTCGTCGTTGTCGCTCAAGGTCAGGCTGATAAGTCTGCCCAACAGCTGATCGCCGCTACTGATTGGTCCTACTTCACCGCTGGCGGTGAGTATCACCGGCTCTCCGATGTTGGCGTCCTTCAAATCGTCGACACCGGTAGTCTGCTTGATTGTGAACGTTGCCAACACCGGCGCCACAGCGTCCAGATTTTGGTCTCTTACTGCCATCTTAAGTCCTCTTGCTAAATAGTTGTTGAGTTGTTATAGCCGGGAGCTAATCCCACGTGGCCGGGATGATTATCCCACCGATTCACTTGTAAAGCTCCGGGTCCATCGAACTGAGGTGGTCGCTGCGCCCCAAACCGACGAAGCTGAAACTGGCTCCGAACGTGTCGCGAAACCTGACCGAACTCCGGCGGTACTGACGAATAAGCTCCGACGCATTCATGCCCGGCAGAGCCTCGAGTTGGTCCGCAATGCCCTCCAGATCCGTATCGGACCGCTGGGCTGCGGCCATCGCTTTCATCATGCCGGCAATGCGCCCAATACAATCCTGACGCAGAATTCCGCATTCACTCTTTAACTGTTCGACCTGCCCGAGAAGCGGCGCGATCTGAGAAAGCCACTCCCGTAGCCGGTCAAAATCAATCAGCGCCATGCTGTCATCGGTTAGACTGGTCGCCAGTTGATCGATGTACTCCTGATGAGGATTGATCGTCTCCAATTTGCTCTCCTGATTTATTGATGAGGTAAAACTCGATTCTGGTGAGTCTGGCCTCGAGGTCCTTCGAAAACCGAAAGAACTCTTCCTTGTTTACCACCCCCTGCTTCAGAATCACCTCGAAACCGGCCAGTTTCTTGTCGAGCGTTTCCACCACCGCCGCTTCCGCTTTGGCCGCCAGTTCTATCTTCAACGATTGTATCGTGAGGAAATAGCCGGTCGCGATTCCAAACACGATAGTGACAAACTTCAACAGCGGACCACTCAGGCGAAGGCCGTTGCCGACCTGATCGTCAGCCATGTTTACTCCTTTTTTTGTTGACCGAACAAACGTCGCAGGGGATCTTCCGCGCATGAATACACAGTGCGACCAAAGAACTCCACGGACTTTCTGTCTGTTGTTGCTGGGACTAATCGCCCTGGCTGGCGCCATAGGTTGTGACGGGGGCAGCGATGTAGCCGACTCCTCAGGCTTCGACGATAGCGCCGACCTGCTCGGTTTGACCAACAACTGCACTCTCGTCTACCTGCGCACCGATTCCATCCGGGACAGCCTCTTCAATCTGCATGTCTCCACCGCCCAGGATACTTTCATCATTACCGGCGGGCAGGACGACTGGATTATCGGTACTACCGCGCAACCGGTTGTCAGTCTCAAGATTTCCGACCATTGGGTTATTCAGAACGGTTACTGGCCGCAACTTGGCGGCTCACCCGAAATCGTCTACTTCGCGGTGCCGCCTATGATGATGATCAGACAGTTGACCTCAGGCGCCGCCTGGGATGGATACTTCCCTCTCTACCGCCTCGGTTCTGAGGAAGTACAGCACCTCTTCTTCACCTCCTACTTCGGTTTCCATTTTTCAAAATCGTATTCCGGGCAGACTCAACTGTCGGTACCGGCCGGAGTCTTCAATGCCTATGCTTTCCAGGTCCTGTTGTTTCAAACTTACGATGCCATCGAACCGGCCGCTACCGCACATGAGTACTATGTTCCCGACGTCGGCTTAGTACAACTGAGCTTTCAGGCTGGCGCCTTCAAGCGGGTGTTGAGTCTTGTCAGCTACAACTGAGCACTCTGTCGGTAGAACAAGAACCGCTGCTTCCCATCCAACCTGATCTTACGCAAAGCATAGCTGCCCTCTAATATTCCCGCCAGTCGCAGCACGTAACCTCCGCGTCGTGGTGTCAGTTCGACCAATCGACCGGTCTGAGAGACATCCGATGACGCCCCTCCGGTATCGGACAACGGCAACTCGTCGGCCACGAATCGTGCACCTTGAGCCAGCCGCGACGGGTTGCACTGTCTGACCTGGAACCGTCGATACTCACCGTTGACTGGAAACATGAAAACCATACTGTCTTTGGAAAGGCGACCATCACCGTCTTCGCGCCCGGCGCAGATTTGGTAAACGTCACCTGACAGCTT
>JAUWMW010000064.1 GCA_030612965.1 bacterium | reverse complement strand
CGCGAGGGTGTCCTGCCTGAGGCGATGTTCAACTACCTTTGTCTTTTGGGCTGGTCGCCCAAGACTGACCGAGAGATTTATTCGCGCGAAGAACTGATTGATCTCTTCACTTCCGACAACTTCAATCCATCTAACGCCATTTTCGACGTTGAGAAACTCGTAGCTTTCAATCAGGAGTACATCGCCAACAAACCCGACCATGAGTTGGCTGCGATGGTGGCTCCGCTCCTGGTGGAGGCCGACCTGACCACGAAGTACTGGTTGGAAACGCGATGGGAGTATCTTCGACAGGTGGTCGGCGCCCTCAAGCTTAGGGCTCGACGTATCGTAGATTTTGTTGAGTTGAGCGCATATTTCTTTACATTCGATTACAAGTATGAGAGCGATGCGGCCGCCAAACATTTTACGCCGGAGAACGCCGAGTTGCTCAGCGAGTTGGCCGACCGGTTCGAGCGGTTGCAGGATTTCACTCACGAGGCGCTCGAACAGACTCTCAGCGCGTTGGCTGACGAGGAAGGTATCAAACGCGCTCGGCTAATTCACCCGACGCGACTGGCGGTTTCGGGACGATCGAAGGGACCGTCGCTATACGAAATGCTGGTCATTCTTTCGCAACCGGTAGTGGTGGAGAGAATGCGAAGGGCTGTTAAGACAATCAAGAACACAAACAGCGCTTGACATCTCATGATATTGGATAGGTTATTGTGGACAGAGTGCAACTAGCGAAGGTACTGAAAACGGCAATAAGAGGTGAGGAAGACGGATTCACATTCTACGATCTATTAGCTCGAAAGACAACCAATCCGGAGGCCAAACGTAAACTGGAGAATCTGCGCAACGACGAGGCCGCTCATAAGAAAGTGCTGTATGAACTTTACGAAGAGCACGTCGGTGGTGAGATTGGACAGTTACCGGACAAAGGGCTGACACCGCTGGCTGAGGTCTTTAAGAAGGGTCACCTGGATGAGCTTAAGAGCGAACGGCAGTTTATCAACCTGGCGATCGAAGCCGAGTTGGCTGCGACCAAGTACTACCGGGAGCATTTCGAACAAACCGATCTGTCTGAACTCAAGAGTATTTTCGGGCGACTTGCCGATGAAGAGAGTCTGCATTATGAACTACTCATGGCGGAACGAGAAGCCATGAGCGGCAATTACTACTGGTTTGGATACGATGAGAGCGCGCCCCTGGAGCATTGAGGCGGCGTTTTGGTTCTGGTTGATCGACGCACGATAGCGTCTATAGCTTGGAGATAACTGTGCAGTGGGTCTGTGAATTCTGTGGCTATGTCCATGACGATGAGGACAAACCCCATTCGTGCCCTGTCTGTGGGACGCCCGGCGCCAGTTCTCGGAACGTTTTGACGACGACAACACGCTGGAAGGGCATTCCGATGACCACGGGGTGGACCATTTTGATAAAGACCTTTATGCTGATTACGAGGACGAATGAACGAGAAAGTTCCAGGTTGCGCTGAAGCGGAGGGGCAGGTCGTGCTAAAGGTAGGTGACCCGGCGCCCGATTTCACGCTGGCGACCCACAACGAGGGCGAGTTGAATCTCGCCTGGTACCAGGGTCGCAAGAATGTAGTGTTGGCTTTCTACCCGGCCGACTGGACACCGGTCTGTGCCACCCAGGTGCCCGAGTATCAAAAGGTATCCGATCGATTTGATGAGTTCGGTTGTCAGCTACTGTGCCTGTCTTGTGATTCGGTGCCTTGTCACATTGCCTGGGCGCGATCTCTTGGCGGGTTGTCGTTTCCCCTGATGTCGGATTTTTGGCCGCACGGCGAAGTGGCTCGCAAGTACGGCGTGCTCAACCGAAAGGGATATGCCGAGCGCACCGTGTTTCTTGTCGATAAGGAGGGCATAATCCGCTGGATTGAAAAGCTGCACCCGGCCGAGTTGCCCAATAACGAACATCTCTTCGAGCAGCTCGCAAGACTCAGCGAATAAGTACTATCTCAGCGAGGATTTCTGAACCATGCTGGTCTCAGCGTTGTTCTTCTTAACATGTGATCCGCAGTTCGGCGGATCCGAAACAGGTTAAACGACCATGTATTTCTCGTTGCCCAAAGAGTATCGTGAAGCCGATCTGGCGGAACTGAATGACCGCATTGCCGCGGCCAAAGACAAACTCGGGCGCAAACTGTGTATCCTGACCCATCATTACCAGCGCCGTGAGGTAACCGGCTGTGGTGACTATCTGGGTGACAGCTACGGCTTGTCGAAGATTGCGGCCGAGCAGTCGGGGGTTGAGGTCATAGTTTTTTGTGGTGTGCATTTCATGGCTGAAGCGGCTGATATTTTGTCCGGCGATCATCAGATGGTTTACATGGCTAATCCGCTGGCCGGGTGTCCGATGGCCGACATGGCCGACATGGCCGACGTCATGGAGGCCTGGAAGTATCTCGAACAGTTCGGCGGTGACGAGAGAATCATGCCGGTGTCGTATATGAACACCACGGCCGGACTCAAGGCGTTCACCGGTCGACACGGAGGACTGATTTGTACTTCATCCAACGCCCCGGCAGCATTTCGATACGCCCTGGAGCGGCGAGACAAAGTGTTCTTCTTCCCTGATGAGAACCTTGGTTACAACACCGGGTTGAAGTATGGTCTCGAGCCGGATGATATGGTCGTGTGGGATTTCTCACGCGACGACGGTGGTCTTACCGAAAGTCAGATCGACGCTGCCAGGATCATCCTCTGGAAGGGTCATTGTCACGTGCACACGAATTTCACGGCCGAACACGTGCGGCAGGTGCGCGAAGAACACCCGGGGATTCAAGTGATTGTTCATCCGGAGTGCTTGCCCGAAGTTGTTTCATTGGCCGACGGCTCCGGTTCAACCAAGTATATTGTTGAGTACTGCGAAAAGGCGCCGGCTGGTTCAACGATAGCCATCGGGACCGAAATCAATCTGATCAATCGTATGGCTTATCAGTATCCCGACAAGAAGATCTTTGAACTGTCGGGACAGATCTGCCCGGTGTGTGCCAACATGTATCGCACCACATTGAACGACCTGGCATACTGTCTTGAGAATTACGCTGATCTCAAACCGGTGAAAGTGAACGAACCGAACCGAAGCGAGGCCTTGACGGCTTTGGAGAAAATGCTGGAGATCAGTTGACCCGCCGGGCGGGTTGGACCTTCGTGAGACAGTGTCGATAGGCGCATTCCTTAAGCGCAGACGCGGATACGATACGCAACGAAGCCTACCTTGACAAAACCGGCATCAACCCTATATTGCCTAAAGAGTCACCGGCGGAGGGTGACAGAGATCTTCACTTCCGTAGACCTACTAGAAAAGGTCGTGGATATATGGCTAAGGCAATGATGTTTCGGGTGCTCGCGTGTAGTCTGGCTGCAACCGTACTGATGCTTTCCGGCTGCGAGCACAAGCCGCCCTCTGGAGGAGGCGCGGGAGCGTCGCAGAACTTCGAAATTCAGATCGAAACTACTCACAACACACTGCAAGGGATGCATGTGATTGTCGATGTTACGCTCAACAGCGGCTACTATCGACCAACAGGTTTTGATCTCAAGCTCGTGTATAACGCCCAGGTGCTGTGCTTCATGGCCGCGATTCCCGGGGACTTGTATACAATTTGTGACTGGGAGTACTTCAGCTACCAATATGAATTGATAGACACTGGATTCCGGGGCGGCACCGGGGCCGTTTGGGTGAAAGGCATCGCTGATGTGGATGCATGGAATCTATACACCGAATCGGGGTGTGAGATTGAACGAGTGAACGGTGGTCCGCTGGTGCTGTTCAGTATCGATTTCGTAGTATCCAACGACCCGCAGTTCGAATGCATTTATTTGCCCATAAGATTCTACTGGGAAGACTGTGATGACAACGTTGTTACCTATAGCACTGATTGGAATAGGGGCACTGATATCAGAGCGGTAGCGAAAGACATTTTCGATTATGATCTAATCGGGCGCATCACGGACGACCGCACCGGCTTCCCGACCTTCACCGGTTTTCAGCACGAATGCTATGAGTCGGACCCGATGCCAACCGCTCAGCCGGTGCGACTGGTCGACTTTATCAATGGAGGAGTGGATATCGTCTGTGCGGATAGCGTTGCTGTGCGAGGAGACATTGACCTTGACGGCTGGCCGTTCGAGATTACCGATCTTGTGCTATTCAATGACTACTTCAACCGGGGTCTTGAGGTTTTCAACCGAAGTCGGCCAGTCCAGATCGCCGCCACTGATGTTAACGGCGATGGCCGCACTCTCACATCATCCGATCTCGTTTATATGGTTCAGGTAATGATAGATAACGCATTACCACTCCCATTACCTGAGGCCGACACTGCACACTGCTCAATTGTCGACGGCGTGCTGATGGTTGATCAGGAAGTAGCTGCAGCGCAGGTCGTTCTCGAGGGGGAGGTGGACTGGACGTCGCTGGCGGATCATACGACGTTTCGTAGTCGGTTTGAGGGCGGTCGTACCTACGTGCTGATCCTCGGTGATAGGAACATGGACGTGAATCCGTGGTTACGGTATACATTCTCCGGTCCGTTTTTGCAGACCGAAGGTGAAGTCATGTCCATAGACATGTCCACGGTCGACGGGGCATGGGTGGATGTGACGATTGAAGAGCATTGACAGCGTGCGCAGACAGAAGCCCCTTGACTAACAACCACTTATCCCTATATTAACATCAGAGTAGGTTGTCCAATGTGTCGTGCCGAGTGTGTTTATGCCAACAAATGAGAGTACGTCTGTAGTTCCAAACCAGGATCGCTTGATGGTTCGAGTGAGTGCCAGGTTAGTCCTTGCTGCTTTATCGCTTGTGCTTTTCTCCTGGTGTGGAGTTCGCGCTGAGGGTTCACCATTCTCCAATTTCCAGGTCACGTTCGGCGCTGGATGGGGGCAGGCCGACCAGGACGATCTCAACGACAAATACATCGACGAATTCGCGCGACCGGCGGGGCTACTGGATGACCATCTGAGTAATCGTGTGAGTTTCTATGGTGAACTTGCATATTCACTCCCGCCAAAGCACCAAATACTGTTGGGGTTGTCCTACACCGGGGGCAAGACCGATTACGGCCGCACCGAGTTGATTATCGATGAATTGCAGCAAGTCGTCGGCACCATGACTGTAAGCAACGAACTGTCGGTGTCGGCCGTCATTCCGCACGCACGATTCAAGTACTTCATGTCGCGGGGAACATGGTCGCCATTTGTGAGCCTTGGAGCGGCCTATGCGTTCGGCAGGGCCAGCCTGGAGCGTGAAGTAGTCGTTGACAGTTCACAGGCGACACTATGGAGCAAAGAGGACAAGTACACCGGACGCGGATGGGGGTGGCTGATTTCGATGGGAATTCAGCGAAGTCTGGCTGGACCGGTTTCATTGGGAGTGGAAGGCGGGTACCGACAAATCGTGACAAGTGATCTGGAAAACGATGCCGGCGCCGTGTGGCGCTTTGATGGAGCCAGGCCGGCGCAGGCGGTTCGCCTTGACTTTAGTGGCTGGTATCTTCAGGGAACAGTCACGGTGGAGATACTATGATGATATCGAACGATTCTATTTGTCAGCCTGCGATAGGCTTACGGTGGTTGCTGGTGGCGGCAGTCCTTGTGGCGGCAACCGTGTTTCTGACGGGACTGTGCGTACTGGTCCCCGGTTGCGCCAAGAAGTCCCCCACGACATTCGACGATGGTGATAGTGCAGTGGTCATCTTCGAACCGGAAGATACGGTGTTCTGGGAGCAGGACTCAGTCTACGTAGTTCAGATTGAAACTACTCATGCTACCTTACAGGGAATGCACGAACTGGTCGACGTTACAATGAATCGGAATCCCTTCCAGTCCGGCGGCTTCGATTTCCTGATCGCCTATGATGCATCGGCTCTCCACTTCCAGGCCGCTATTCCCGGAGCGCTCCATACGGAGTGCGGATGGGAGTACTTCAACTACCGCTACGGACCGTTCGGTAATTGTGGGGACAGTTGTCCCAGCGGGATGCTTAGAGTAGTGAGTATCGCCGAGACCAACAACGGTCCCTACCACCCGGACATGGCGTGTTGTGACAGTCTGGGTGCCGCCGGTCCCTATGTACTGTTCACGCTCGACTTCGTGGTGAGCAGTGACCGGACTCTTGAATGCGCGTTTGTCCCCATCCGCTTCTTCTGGATGGATTGCGGCGATAACAGCATCGCCTTCCACCCGCCTGATGACCCTATGGCATCGATCCAGGGCGTATCGCGCTATGTTTTTGACAATGTCGACTTGTCCGAGTTTATCACGGATGAACACAGTGGGTTCTGTACTTATACGGGTACTCAGCAGGAGTGCCTTGAGCCGACAGACCCCTACCGGCCAATCCCGGTTCAGATTATCGACTTCATCAACGGTGGCGTACAGATAATCTGTGCCGATTCGATAGACGATCGCGGTGACGTCAACCTGAACGGCAAAGCGAACGAGATTGCCGATGCCGTTCTGTTCAGCAACTACTTTGTCAAGGGTATCGGTGTGTTCAGCGTCAACTTACAGGGCCAGATTGCAGCCACCGATGTGAATGCGAATGGAGTGATGCTGGAGGTCGCTGATCTGGTGTATCTTATTCGAATAATTGCCGGAGACGCTTTACCAGTTGCTCCCGTGACGCCTGTAGGTGGGAGGCTTACCTACTGTGCCGGTATGCTGTCAATCGACCGGCAAGCGGGTGCGGCGTTCATTGTTCTGGAAGGCGATGTAGCCCCAAGGTCACTGGCCTCTCAGATGGAGTTAAGCTACCAGTTCGATGGGTGCAACACGCGAATTCTGGTTTCAAAGATTGAGCAAGGCGCGCACTTCGAAGGACAGTTCCTGGCTTTCGACGCCAACATAGTTACTGCAGAGCTTGCCACCTACAACGGGGCACCGATTGAGCTGGGCGGTGCCTCCGATACGGTTCCGCTGTATGTGACGAACCACCCCAACCCGTTTCGTGATACCACCACTATAGGCTTCTACATGCCGGATTCGGGCGATTTCCAATGCGCTGTACTTAATTGGCTGGGAACGAGGGTTGCGCTGTTTCGCAGTACGAGCGGCACGGGGCTTGTCTCATTCGAATGGGACGCTTCCGACCAGCCGGAGGGGATCTACGTTTGTCGCGTGGAGGCCGCGGGGTTTGTGGTGAATCATCGCATGCTGCTGACCAGACCGTAAGCATCGGGCCGCACGAGGCGGGTTTCACCAGATACCAAGCGAGTCCTTGGCTTCTTCGGAGGCCATTTCCTTAGGGTCCCAGATCGGTTCCCAGACGAGAGCGATTCTGACCTCAGTTACGCCATCGAGTGCCTGCACAGCACGGTGTGCCATGTTGATCAGCATTTCGCCGTAAGGGCAGGCGGGGGTGGTGAGGGTCATCTTGATTTGGACCAGGCCGTCCGGCGTGATGTCGACGTCATAGATGAGTCCAAGATCGACGATGCCTACCTGCATCTCTGGGTCGCGCACGGGTTTCAGAGCCTCAAGAACATCTTCCTTTGTCGGTAATGGCATGCTTGTGCACCCTTCAATCAAGAAGACGGTGATGTTTTGACACTATCGCCATCATTCTTTATCCTCGGTCGTCGCCGGTATGTCGCTGTCGGCCTGACCCCGCTCGTAGTTCTCCAGACCATTGATCAGGGTGACCCAGGACAAGAGCGCGCATTTGATGCGGACCGGAAACTGTCGTACGCCTTTTAGTGCGTCGAGATCCCCCAGATCATCCGGCAACTCGACCTCCTCACCTTTCAACATGCGGCGCACCAGTTCGGCGATTCGTCGGGCTTCTTCAAGCGGTCGCCCTTCGACGATCTCCGCCAACATCGATCCGGATGCCACCGAGATAGCGCAGCCTTTGCAGTCGACGTGGATGTGCTTGAGCGTGCCACCGGCCATCTCGACCTGCATCTCGAGTTCGTCACCGCAGGCTGGGTTGGATCCATCCGACGTGATGTCGGCCTTCTCGACCGCCTGCTTGCCGCGCGGCGAGCGATAATGGTCCATGATTATATCACGGTACATGTCGTCCAGTGGCTCACTCATACTCCGAAATACCTCCTCATGTCTATCAAAGCGTCGATCAGTGCATCGATGTCCGCCTCGTCATTGTAAATGTACAGCGATGCGCGCGCGGTCGCTATTTTACCCAGAATTCTCATCAGAGGCTGGGCGCAGTGGTGGCCAGCTCTGATGGCGATCCCCTTGGTGTCGAGAAAAGTGCTGATGTCGTGGGGGTGAATATCGTGGTCGGTGAAGCTAATTGCGCCGCCGCGCAACTCGGCCTCCTGGGGACCCTGGATTTCAAGCCCGTTGATTTCAGACAGACGGCCAATGGCGTACTTCGTCAGCGCGATTTCATGTTCTCTAATCTTGTCCATGCCAAGCTCTTCGAGATAGGTCAGGGCGGCCTCAAAGGCCACGACGTTAGCGATGTCCGGCGTGCCGGCCTCGAACTTGTGCGGGATTTCATTCCAGGTGATGCGGTCGAAGCGTACCTCGCGTATCATCTCACCCCCCATATTGAACGGCGGCATGGCCTCAAGTAAGGCACGCTTTCCATACAGCACGCCAACCCCGGTCGGTCCCAGCATTTTGTGTGATGAGAAAGCGTAGAAGTCAACCCCCAGCGCCTTGACATCGACCGCCATGTGCGGCACCGCCTGCGCGCCGTCCGCGAGCACAATGGCGCCCTGCTGGTGCGCCGACTCCGTCAGTTCCGCCACCGGGTTAATCGTACCCAGGACGTTTGACATGTGCATCATGGCCAGCAGCCTAGTCTTAGGCGTGATGATGTCGTCAATGTTGCTCAAGTCGAGATGGCCGCAAAGAGTGATCGGGATTCGTTTGAGTATAGCCTTCTTCTTCTGCGCGAGGATAACCCACGGCACCAGGTTGGCATGGTGCTCCATCTCAGTGATGACGATCTCGTCGCCTTCCTTGATATTGGTCTCGCCCCAGGTGTAAGCCAGCAGATTGATCGCCTCAGTTGTGCCGCGCGTGAAGATCACTTCCTCGGGATCGACGTCGCCGATGAAATGTGCTACCCGCTGCCGGGTGTGCTCGTAGGCAGCGGTGGCCTTCTCGGCCAGAGAATGGATACCTCTGTGAATGTTGGCATTCTTGTAACGATAGAAATCGAGAATGGCATCTATGACCACCGTGGGCTTTTGCGAAGTAGCGGCACTATCGAGATAGACAAGACGGTGACCATTGATCTTCTCCTCGAGGATTGGGAAGTCACTCTTGATGCGGTTAGTGTCCAGTCGTGATCGCGCCGTTTGAACGGTGGCCGGTCGGTTGTTGGTATTTGTTCGCATCTATATTGTCTCGTTCCTTGAAGGTCGCAGATCAGTCAACCTTGACCAGGATATCCTCACCTTCGATTCTTAATTCATACTTATCGATTCCGATCACTGCCGGCGGTCCGGTGACAGCGCCGGAATGAACGTCGAATGTAGCTCCGTGCCGAGGACAAACGACATCGTTGCCGTCCAGGTTGCCGTCACTGATAGGGGCCGAATCATGCGAACACTCGTCAGCCAGGGCGTGAAAACCGTCGCCCGTGTTACAGACCACGATGTCTGTGTGGCCGACCCGGAAGGAGCGAAGCTCTCCGGTCGGGATATCGGAGGTGACGGCAACTTTCACATAATCAGCCATGGTCAGTTGCTCTCCAGTCGTTGGGCGACGAAACTCCCGATACGATCCCGCAGGTTTTCCGGTACCTGGTTCAACGTCGGGATCACGAAGCCGGATACGATCATCCGGACGGCCTCAGCCTCATCAATTCCCCGTGAAAGCAGGTAGAAAATAGAAAGTGGATCGATAGGTCCCAGCGTCGCGCCATGGGAGCATCGGACATCCTCGTTCAGAATCTCCAACTCCGGGATCGTCTCGGCGCGGGTGCCGCTGTTCAACAGCAGGTTGCGGTTCTCCTGATACGCTTCGCATGTCCTGGCGTCATTCTCGATTCGTATCAGACCGGTATATGCCGAGGTTGCCTTGTCGCGCAAGACCACCTTGAAATCGATGTTCGAGGATGTTTCTGCCGACACATGGTGGTGGAGTGTATGATTGTCGAAGCGCTGGTAGCCCGAGCCAAACAACATGCCGAACATGCTGCTCTCGGCATGTCGGCCATTCAGTATCACGCCGAAATTTTGCTTGGAAACAGCGCCGCCGAAGGCCAGGGGAACGGTCAGCATGGT
>JAUWMW010000016.1 GCA_030612965.1 bacterium | reverse complement strand
TCCATACATAGCAATGGAGTACATAGCAGGTGAGTCGCTGCGCGACCTGATCCATCGTGGCCGAGTGAGTTATGAAATGTCGCTGGACATATTGTCGCAACTCTGCTCGGGACTGGCGGAGGCTCACGCCGCCGGCATCGTACACCGAGATATTAAGCCTTCAAACATTATGATAGACAAGAAGGGTTGCTGCATAATCCTCGACTTCGGACTGGCCAAGGGAGACACTGACACCTTGTCCACATCCCCCGGCACCATTGTAGGCACCGCCGGCTATATGTCGCCGGAACAGGGACAAGGTCTGAAAGTCGACCATCGAAGCGACATTTTTTCTCTAGGAGTGGTGTACTATGAAATTCTGACCGGGCATTCACCGTTCAAACGGGACAATATCCCGGCTACAATCTACTCTTTAGTTCACGAGCCGGCGGAAAGAATCGCAACCTACCTTGACGGCGCTTCCGATTGCCGGCAAGAGATGATCGACAAAATGCTGGCCAAGAATCCGGCCGACCGGTATCAAAGCATTGATCACATTATCGCCGACCTTGATCGACTGAAAGATGCAGAACCTCTCCTGCCGCTTTCAACCGGGCAAGTGTCGGCAGCGCCTTCGGATGTCAGCGGTCTGGCGGTGCTATATCTTCGGAATCTCGGCCCTCCCGAAGATGAGTACTTGAGTCACGGTATCACCGAGGATCTGATTGTCGACCTTACGCGTATCGGCAGCATCAGGGTGGCGCCGATGCGATCAGTGCTCAAGTACAAGGATTCTGACAGGGAACTTGTCGATATTGCCCGAGCGCTGGACGTTTCCATGATCCTGGATGGTTCGATGCACAAGACCGAAAGCAAAGTGCGTGCATCAGCGCAGCTAATTGATGTCGCCTCGGGCAAGCATCTCTGGGCTGATCGCTGGGAAGACACACTCGACCGTCTCCATCTTATCAAGACAGCGTTGGCGGAGGGAGTAAGCACGGCCCTGGCTATCGACTCGTCGGTTGTGAGGGCGGCCCAGGTGGGAGACCCTGAGACCAGGAACCCGAGAGCATACGAGTACTACCTGCGCGGCAAGTATACCTTCGAACATCGGCATTCTTCCTCCGACGTGAGGATTGCCTCCGATCTGTATGACCAGGCGCTGAAACTGGAACCGAATCTTCTGGCGGCACGGGAGGGAGTAGCTGAAATCCTGGTTCTTGAAGGCCAGTACGAGCAGGCCAACCAGGTGCTCTTATCAGCGCTGGTCGAGGCACGGCAACGCGGACAGCAGGCCGACGAAGCGCGTACGCTCCGGCTGTTGGCACAGTGTTTTATCGCGCAATCGCTGTGGGCTGAAGCGGACAGCTACGCTCAAGCCGCGGTTCAGATATCGCAAGAGCTAGGAGACCTGGCGGGTGAAGCGACTGCGCTCGGTGAACTCATCGAGACGCGTCAGCGACGAGCGATGTTTGATGAGGCTCTAAAGTTATCTGAGAGAGTGTTGAGTATCAATCGTCAGTTGAACGATCGTGACAAAGAGGCGGAGGCTCTCAATCTCATCGGCAACGTACACGTTCACAAAGGTGACTGCCATAATGCCATGACGATGTACCAGGAAGCCTTGGCGATAGCGAAGGATCGAGACCAAACCTCGGTTAAGGCTTCCAGCATAGGAAACATCGGTACGGCCTACTACTACCTCGGCGATTTCGAGAAAGCACTTTCGCAGTACGAAGAGTCACTGCAAATGTTCTCTGATTTGGGCGAATCAATGAAGAAGGCCTCAGTGGCGCACAATATGGCGGGCATCCACTTGTCAAGAGGCGCCTATCACAAGGCCCTTGAGTTGTACGATTCAGCCTATGTTGTATACCTCAAGTACCGCGAGCGTGCCAGGTGCGCCGCGACCACTAATAACATTGCCCATGTCCTGACGATTCTCGGGCAGTATGACAAAGCTATTTCCAAGCTGGAGGAGGTGCTGGAGGAGACCGCCAACATGGGCTATCCGCTTGTGATGGCTCTGGCCCGCTCAAACTTAGGTTTCGCATACTACTGCCAGGGGAAGGATTCTCAGGCGGCTCAAGAACTCCAGGCGGCCGTCGAGGTAGCCGAGAAGGCGGGTCTTCGCCGAGTGCTGGCGATTGCATTGTCGTACCTCGGGGAGATGTATTACATGACAGGTGGTCGCGAGTTGTCATATGAGCACTTTCAGAAATCCCTGACCCTCGCTGAAGCAGTGGGCGACCAAGAAGCCTGTCTCATGAGTAGAGCGTATCTGGCTACGAAGTCGATTTCCCCCGAAGACTCGCAAGCGTGCTTTCATCGTCAACGAGAGATTGTCAACGACGCTGAGAAGTTCGGTGATCCGAGATTAATACTCGTTGCCAGGCGACTCTTGGCCGAATGTCTGATCCACTATGGAGGGTCGCCTTCTGATCGTCAGGAGGGGCTGAGGATTCTGAGTGAGGCGTTATCGTACGCGCAAGACAAGGAGATTGTCTTTGAGGTCGAACGTATTCGATCTGCTCTCCAACGGGCGTCGAGCGCTGATTAAGTGAACAGCAATCGGCTCTGGCTGCTGAACGCTAGCTATTTGTCCTTTTTCTCTACCGGCTCCTCTGGGACGACCTGCAGTGTCTCCTGAGTAATCCCCGGCGAGGGCACCGGTTGCGGGGTTCCTGGCGTGGAATCGCTGCCAGGTTCCTCCGTCACCTTCAATGTCTCTTGAGTAATACTGTCTACTTCATCAAGTTTCTCTTGCTGTCCCGAATCAGACTTGCAGCCGTACGCGAGAGCGAAGACAACAGTACCGATCACCAGAAGTAGCATGACTCTTTTCATCTGAGAACCTCCTCTTTTCAACGTGATTAACGACCGTAACCAACAAAACACATTTCAGTCTCCGATAATATGGCGATTCAAATGGGTAAGCGCAACAGTTGTTATTTCCGTTTCCTACCCTCGTTTGTGCCCTATATAATAGTATAGCATGTGACACCGGATACTCAACAAAAAAACCGCTCCGGATGGAGCGGCTTTTGCAGAACTTAGTTCAGCCTTGAGCGGTCAGTACATCACGCCGTGGCTTCGGAGGGCGGTGGGGCCGGCTTGCGGCCACGGACATTCTTGATCACCTTGCCCGCCCGCAAGCAGGAAGTACATACGTTTATCCGCTTCGGCTTACCGTCAACTAACGCCCGCACCCGCTGCAGGTTGGGATACCAACGCCGCTTGGTGGTGTTGTTGGCATGTGAGACGTTATTGCCGAATCCCGGCCTCTTACCGCATATTTCACAAACTTTGGCCATTACTTTCGACTCCTTTCAGTCAAGCTCAGTAATTTATGGCATCTATCGGAAAACGCAAGCCTATTCTGAGGGCGCAAGCGGCTTTTTCGCGTTTCGCGCGTGCCCCAACAGCGATCGTCAGGAAAAACCGGCGTGCCGGATTGGCAGGGTGCCCCATAGTGCGAGCTTGTTGAGAAAGCTCCTTTTCTCATCATTGCGAACGGTCCGGGCACAAGTGGATTCCATGGGCGGAGAGCGCGGCAATCTCGATTTCTGTGCCGTCGGGCGTCCCTGCCTAACGGCTCCCAGAACGTCTTGACAGGTGTCGGGCCGAGACACCCGCCTGGTCTTTGTAGGGCAGGAGCCCTGTGCTCCTGCCACCTCGGCACGATCACGGGGATCGTGCCCTACGACGCACATGGCTCTCGCGGTTTTTCAACAGGCCCGTGCCTGCGGGTTCCGTCGCAATCAACCCTGGCGCGCGCAGCGCGAAAAGGGCAGCTTGCTGCTTTTTCGTTGCTTTGGGGGGGAACTTGTCGCTAAATAGCTAATAAGAAAGTAAATGCTATCGACAGGAAACCTCTATGCTCGATATGAGATTGATCCGGGAGAATCCGGAACTGGTCAAACAGGGTTTGGCCAATAAATTCGACACCAGCGATCTCGACAAAATCGTAAATCTCGATGAAAAGCGTCGTGAAATAATCCGCCAAGTCGAGAAGCTAAAAGGACAGCGCAACAAGGCTTCGGCTGAGATCGCTCAAAAAAAGAAAGCGGGCGAGTCGGCCGATGATGCCATTGCCGCCATGCGTCAGGTCGGCCAGGACATAGCCGCCCTAGATAACGAACTGCGGGAAATCGATCAGGAGTTACAGACCGCTCTTAGTTGGCTGCCGAACCTGCCGCACGACGACGTGCCGGTAGGCAAGGATGAGTCCTCGAACAGGTTTGTGCGTGAATGGGGTGAGAAACCACAGAAGGACTTCGAGGTTCTGCCGCACTGGGAAATCGGCGAGAGCCTGGGTATTCTCGATCTTGAGGCGGCGGCGCGGCTGTCCGGCTCGGGGTTCTACTTTCTGAAGGGTCTGGGCGCACGGCTGGAGCGAGCGCTATACAACTACATGCTCGATATGCATATCGCCGATGGTTTCCTCGAGTGCTCGGTGCCGGTCATGGTTACCTCAGAGACCTTGTTCGGCACCGGCCAGTTGCCCAAGCTGGCCGAGGATATGTACAAAACGGAACGGGACGATCTCTACCTGATCCCCACCGCCGAGGTTTCGTTGACTAATGTTTACCGAGGCGAGATTATCGATCATACTATGCTACCAATGTACATGGTGGCTTACACCCCCTGTTTCCGCCGGGAGGCGGGGGCGGCCGGTAAGGACACCCGTGGCATGATTCGGGTGCATCAGTTTACCAAAGTGGAACTGGTCAAGATCGTCAGACCCGAGAAGTCCCCTGAGGAATTGGAAAGCCTGCTCATTCAGGCGGAGAAAGTCCTGCAGGGACTGAAACTGCCTTACCGCGTGATGGTTCTTGCCACCGGCGATCTCTCCTTTGCCTCTGCCAAAACCTATGATCTGGAATTGTACGCAGCCGGTGTCGACAGGTATCTCGAGATCTCGTCGGTGTCAACGTTCGATGATTTTCAGGCGCGTCGAATGAACTGTCGTTTCCGGGATGCAGAGGGTAAGGTCCGCTTCCCCCACACCCTCAACGGTTCCGGGCTGGCCCTGGCGCGGCTGATTCCGGCGATTTTAGAAAACTACCAGAACGCCGACGGCAGCGTCACGATCCCTGACGTGCTACGGCCGTACATGGGCGGAGCGGATAAGATAGGCTGATGGCAAACCGATCCAAATTATCGCGTCGCATCAATGCCCTCTACATCGGCAAGTCGACTTTCCTGAAGGTCTTTCTCCTGACTGGTGTGGCGGCTGTATCGGCTGTCTTTATCTGGTACACCTTCGACGTCATCGGCCAACTCCAGACCGACACCCGCGCTCAGGCGGAGAAGTACGTCCGACTGTGGCAAATGGCGGCCAACTCTCCGACCTCAGGCCAGGAGTTGCAGTTCGTTTTCGATGAAATCATCGTCAAGGCTGCCTTCCCCATTATTGTTCTCGACCGCGACCGACAACCGATTCACTGGCGCAATGTACGGGGTATCGACCCGGCGGATACTTCGGCGGCCACGCTGGCCCGGCTGAAGAAAGAGGCCGAAAAGATGACCGCGCAGAACAATGAATTCCCTCTGCACTTCGGCGAGACACACGTCAACTACTTCTGCTACGGCGATTCGGATGTAATCAACCAGTTGAAGTGGATGCCGTTCGTGGAGATCGGAATCGTCCTGGCCTTCATGATCGTGGGGATAATCGGTTTTCAGAATATCCGCAAAAGCGAAGAACGACACATCTGGGTCGGCATGGCCAAAGAAACGGCTCACCAACTCGGTACCCCTATCACCTCGCTGATGGGCTGGCTGGAAGTTATGCGCAGTGAGTGCGGACTGGATCAGCGCGATGTGGACAAGGAGATGCTGGGTGAGACAATGACTAACATTTCCGCCGATGTCGACCGCTTGCAGAAGATCGCGAATCGTTTCAGTCAGATCGGCTCGATTCCGGAGATGATCCCCAACGACCTCAATCAACTGGTCAGCGACACGGTAGACTACTATCGGCGACGGCTGCCGTACGAAGGCGAGGGTGTCAAGCTGACTTTCGAGGCCGGGAAGCTCCCCCCGGTGCATCTGAATGCCGAGCTGTTGGGTTGGGCGCTGGAGAATCTCGTGAAGAACGCTCTACAAGCCGTCGAGGGCCGCACCGGGAAGGTCGACGTGACCACGCGACTGGCCCCGAGCGGAAATGACATCATCGTTGAGGTCGCAGACAACGGGCGTGGTATAGCGCCGCCCGCCGCTCGCAAAATCTTCAAAGCCGGGTTCACTACCAAGAAGCGCGGCTGGGGATTGGGCCTGACGTTGGTGAAGCGGATCGTGGAAGAGTATCACGGTGGTAAGGTAACGCTCAGAAAATCGAAACCGGGGGATACTATGTTTGAAATCTGTCTCCCCGTCCAGAGAGAAACTGTAACCGAAAGAAAGCAGAACAACACATGAGCAAACCGACGGGCGAATGGAAAATCCTCTGGGTCGATGATGAGATCGATTCCCTGAAAGCACATCTGATTTTCCTGGAGAAGAAAGGATTCTCTCTCTCCACTGCGATGTCGGGCGACGATGCCGTTGCTTTGGTGCAGAAGGAGAGTTTCGATCTTGTGCTATTGGACGAGATGATGCCGGGTCGCGACGGGTTGAGTACATTGGAGGAAATCAAGGGACTAAAGCCGCATCTGCCGGTGGTGATGGTTACCAAGTCGGAAGAAGAGTCTCTGATGGATGACGCCATCGGCTCGAAGATCGACGACTATCTGGTCAAGCCGGTCAACCCGTCGCAGATTCTGTTGGTCATTAAGCGTTTGCTGGAATCAAAGAAGATTATTACCGGTTCCTCGATGAAGCGATACATAGGCGAGATCAACCGGTTCAACGAGAAACTGTATGGGGCACTGAGTCCGGATGACTGGCACGAAGCCGCGCGTATTCTCGCCTGGTGGAATCTTGAACTTGACAACAACCCGGACACCGGCCTGGAACAGATGCTTGATGGAACACGCAAAGAGTGGAACATCGAGTTTACGAAATACCTCGACAAGAAATACCGTCCCTGGTTGAACTCGGACAAACGACCCGTGCTGTCACCGGACGTGGTTGGTAAGTATCTGGTGCCGTTATCCAAGGAAGGCAGAAAGATTCTGTTCATCGTGGTCGACTGCATGCGTCTGGATCAGTGGATGCTGGTGGAACCACTGCTGGCGGAGTTCTACGATATCCGCCGGGAGTATTACTTCGCGATGTTACCCAGCGCCACTCCCTTCGCGCGCAACGCCCTGTTTGCCGGCATGTTTCCGGACGACATCCATCGCGCCTACCCGGACAATTATTCCACGCAGGACGAAGGTTCATTGAACCGTAACGAGGAACGGTTCTTTAGCGACAACCTGGCCCGTCACGGCCTGCGCTTCGACAAGAAGCTGCGCTATCACAAAATCTACGACAACACTCAGGGCGAAGGTCTGGCCAAAAGGATCGCCGACTTCTACGACAGTCCGATGACGGCGTTCGTGTTCAACTTTCTGGACATACTGGCGCACGGTCGTTCCAACAATATGATCCTGAAGGAAATCGCCGGCACCGACTCAGCTTTTCGTTCGCTGATGAAAAGCTGGTTTGTGCACTCTCCTCTGTTTACGATTCTCAAAGCGTTCGCGGGACGTGACACCACGATCGTAGTCACTTCCGATCATGGATCCATCCTGTGCCAGCGAGGAACCATCGCCCACGGCAAGCGTTCGACTTCGACGAATCTTCGGTACAAGTATGGTGACAACCTTAACTCAGACCCCAAGGAATCGCTGTTGATCAAGAAACCGGATCAATACCGATTGCCGATGCTGACTCTGGCGACAACATATATTATCGCCAAAGAGGATTTCTACTTCGTGTACCCGAACAACTATAATGAGATGGTGCGGCAGTTCATGAACTCATTCCAGCACGGCGGTATCTCGCTGGAGGAAATGGTGGTGCCGCTGGCGATCCTGACGCCGAGGTAGAACGTTGGCCCTTCGCCTCCACATCACATCTCACAACGAGTCCGAAACCATTGCTCTGGCGAAAAAGCTGGCGCCTTTGTTTCGTCCCGGCGACCTGGTGGTTCTTAAGGGCGAGTTGGGTGCGGGCAAGACCGCCTTCGTGCGCGGATTAGCCGAGGCGCTGGGTCTGGATCGAGAGGCGGTCAATTCGCCGTCGTTTACTATTGTCAATGAGTATCCGGGGGAACGCCCGATGTACCATCTTGACCTGTACCGTATCAATGACCCGACCGAGCTTGACGAAATCGGCTGGGATGAGTACCTTCAGCGTCCCGGACTTATTGTGGTCGAATGGGGCGACAAGGCGGGTGATTACCTGCCGTCGCGATATTACATGATTAGTTTTAGGATTATAGATGAGCAGACCCGCGAGATCAACGTCTCGCACGTACAGTCATGACTAACCCCTCGTACCAATACGTCCTGACCATCGACACTTCCACGTCGGTACTTCGCCTGGCCCTGAGATTCGGGTCTGATCGGGTTGTAAAACTGAACGAGGATATCGGCGCATCGCATGGCCAGATGCTGATTCGTAAGATTCAGGACCTGCTTAATGGCGCCGGTATCCAGACCAGACAACTCGGTGCCTTGGTAATCTGCACGGGACCGGGTTCTTTCACCGGCCTGAGAATCGGATTGGCGGCGGCCAAGGGCATAGCGGAAGCGCTTGACATTCCAATAGTCGGAGTATCGCTCTTCGACATAGCAGCTTTCAAACTGGGAAACGTTGCCGGCGAGGTCTGCGTCGTGGTGCCGTTCAAACGTGACGAGTGTTTCGTCGCCACCCTGCAGAACGGTCGCTGTGATCCTGAGTGCATCGAGGCCGTTCCGATCGACAGGATTGGCGCCTTCGTGAAAGACCGCCAGGTCACGAGCGTCGGCATCAAGCTGCCGCCGGAAATATTATCATCCGAATCAACTGTTCCGCCCGGCATTGAGTACGATGCTGCCGACCTGCTGCAAGTGGGAATGGCCAGGCTGGAGGCGGGCGACCTGGATGACATCAGCCAATTGCAGCCGTTGTACGTTCAGAAATCACAGGCGGAGCTTCGCTATGAGCAGCGTCGAAAAGACCAGTAAACTGACTGTCACCATCAGGGCTATGACCGTCGAAGACATTCCCCGAATCGCCGCGCTGGAGCAGGAGCTGTTTCCTGATCCCTGGTCCGAGAATGCTTTTAACGAGGCTCTGGCCGCAGACGATTGGGGTTCACTGGTGGCGCTGGATGATGGTGAGATCGTCGGCTATACCTGCTACTTGATCATCGACGTGGAATCACACCTGACCAACATCGCCGTGGTGGAATCGTACCGAAGAAAATCGGTTGCCAAACAACTCCTTGTCCATATTTTACGGGTCGTGAAAGAAGCTGAATGCGAGTACCTCTTGCTGGAAGTGCGGCCCACCAATACCGGTGCGATTGCTTTCTACCGGAGGCACGGTTTCCATCAATTGTACCGACGTCCCAACTACTATCGGAACCCGGTTGAGGATGCTTTGGTGATGGTATGCTATCTTGATGACGCGTGAGTGAGCGACTGATCTATGGAATGGTTCAAGAAAGCGAAATCGGGAATTGAGTCCAAAGAGAAGAAGAACATCCCGGAAGGGCTGTGGACGAAGTGCACTTCATGCGGTGAAATCGTGTACAGCAAGAAGATGGAGCAACTCCTGTGGGTTTGCCCCAACTGCAACTTCCATTTCCGAATTCCCAGCAAGAAATACATCGAGCTTATCCTGGACGACGGACGCCTGGACGTGCGGGATGTCAACCTGGTGTCGAAAGATCCACTGAAATTCAAGGACTCCAAGAAGTATCCCGACCGCATCAAAACCGCCCAGCAAAAGTCCGGCGCGCTGGAGGGTGTCACCGCCGGGTTGGCAGCAATCGACGGGATACGGGTATCGTTTGCCATAATGGACTTTTCTTTTATTGGGGGCTCGATGGGTTCGGTCGTGGGTGAGAAAATCGGTCGCGCCATCGAACGGGCTATCGAAAACGAGGTACCCCTTTTGATCGTGTCGAGCAGTGGCGGTGCTCGCATGCAGGAGGGGATTCTGTCTTTGATGCAGATGGCCAAAACATCGGCCTTGCTGGCGGTGCTGGCCGAGAAGCGCATTCCTTATATCTCTATCCTGACCAATCCAACTACCGCCGGCGTCATGGCGTCATACGCCTCGTTGGGCGATGTTATCATCGCGGAGCCCAAAGCCCTTCTTGGTTTTGCCGGACCGCGGGTAATCCAGCAGACTATCGGTCAGGATTTACCGGAAGGGTTTCAGTCTTCCGAGTTTTTCCTCGAAAAGGGATTCCTTGACAAGATCGTCGAACGCAAGGACCTGCGTAACACCATCATCAAGCTTCTCAGGATGATGTGGAGAAAGAGCGTTGAAACATAACAATGTTTCAGCCGAGAGGTTTATCCTTTCTCGCGAGTTCTTCGGCATGAAGCTGGGGCTGGAGAATATCTCGCAGTTTCTCGAATCGATCGGATCACCGCAGCACACCTACCCGACAATCCACCTGGCCGGAACCAACGGCAAGGGTTCGACGGCGGCCATGATCGCCTCGGTATTACAAAAGGCCGGCTACAAGACGGGCCTGTTCACTTCCCCTCACCTGGTCAGTCTCAGAGAGCGGGTACGGGTCAACGGTCGGATGATTCCCAGACGGTCAGTGACTGCCTTCGTCGACCGCTATCGACGAGAACTTGATCGGCGCAAGCTATCCTTCTTCGAGGTGATAACGGCTATGGCGCTCTACTACTTCCAACGGGCCGGAGTCGACGTCGCCGTCATCGAGACTGGACTGGGCGGACGACTCGATGCTACCAATGTGCTGACACCTCTTCTAACCATTACCACAGATATAAGCCGCGATCACGTTGAGATTCTCGGTTCGTCGTTGCGGAAGATAGCGACGGAAAAGGCGGGGATTATCAAACCATCGGTGCCGCATCTGATTGGTTTGCTGCCGCGCGAGGCGGAACAAGTGATGCGGCGGCGATGTCGTGCCGTCAGCGCACCGCTACACCGGTTGACCAAGTCGGATTTTCTGGTCGATCTGAGCAAAGGTTGGCTTGACTTCACATGGAACGGCTGCCGTCTTGAGAAAGTGGCGCCGGCGCTGAACGGTCCGCATCAACTGAGCAACGCCGCGTTGGCTCTAAAGGCGCTGGCCATTCTCGATACTGACAATCTAAAGGTGAGTCGCTCAGCCATGCGAACCGGGCTGCGTGCGGTTGACTGGCCGGGCCGTTTTCAGATTGTCAGGCGACGCGGCCGTCCCACCGTGATCCTCGATGTCTGCCATAACGCCTCCGGTGTGGAGGCTTTTGTCGGTACCTTCAGAATACGTTTCCCCGACCAAAAGGCGCACATTATTACTGGCTTCGTCCGCCGCAAACCGCATCAGGAAATGATCGACCTTATGGCTCCGATAGCGAGCGGTTTTCACTTGGTCCCTCTGAAGACACACCGCTCCACCGACCTCTCAGCGTTGATTGATCAGACCGATTTCAAGGGTGTGCCTGTTCGCCGCTCGGGCTCGTTGACGGTGGCTCTGCGCAGGCTCTTGAAAACCTGTCGGAGTGACGATATTATAGTTGTTGCCGGCTCCCATTTTTTGGTAGGGGAGTTCCTTGAAAAGTTCGGATAACAACCATGTGCGCCGATGCCAAAAAAAAGCCAGAAAGTGCCTCTTCACCGCCGACACTGCCTGTGGATGCCGCCAGGGATGACGGTTCCGCGAGCGTTCATACCGTGCAACAGATAGAAGAACTGAGCGAGCGAATGGCGGCGCTGACCAACACCAACCGCCAGCTTAAACGCAAGATATTTGATCTCTACACAATCTTCGAGATCAGTCGCAATTTCAACAGTGTGCTGGACTACGAGACCTTGCTGGACACTTTCATCCTGACGGCCCTGGCCCAGGTGGGCGCCTCCCGGGCTGCCATATTCCTGCCGCTCGAACAGTGGCCGGATCGATTTGTGCAGGCCAAGGCCAGGGGGTCCGGCGAGTTCGCTGACGCAGGACGGTTTTTCAAGGCCGGGTCCGGACTCTTGACCTACATGACCAGCCTGAATCGTCCTCTGTCGACGGGAGAGTTGATCGATAGCCACGCCGGTCGAGGGGAGAAGGATGTCCTGGAGCATTTCCATCCGGGCCTGGTGGTGCCTCTGATGTATCAGTCGAATCTTACCGGGATATTTATCATTGCCGACAAAATGTCAAACCGGAAATTCGAAATGGACGACATCGAGTTTCTGTCGGTACTGGGCAGTCAAATCTCGGTCGCTATCGAGAACGCCCGGCTTTACTCAGCCGAAAAGATGGCTACCCGCCAACTGCGCGCGGCGCAGGAGCAACTGGTGCAGACCGAGCGCGCCGCGGCTTTGGGAGAAATGTCCGCCAAAGTGGCTCATGAAGTCAACAATCCCCTTGGCATAATCGGCAACTACCTGCAACTTATCAGACGTGTGCTGGGCACGAACATCGAGGCGATCAACTACGTCGATATCGTCAGCGAAGAGATCGACCGTATCGCCGGAATCGTCCGTCAACTCCTTGATTTCCACCGTCCCGGTTCTGAGGAGTTGGCGCCTGTCGACGTGTGCCGACTGGTGGACAGTGTATTGCAGTTGATGGATCGCCAGTTGGCTGCCAACAACATTGAATTGGTCAAAGACCTTCCGACCGACTGCCCCCCCATCTTCGGTGTTCCGGAGAATCTTAAGCAGGTTCTTCTGAATATCATCATAAATGCCGTTGATTTTATGCCGGATGGTGGTCGTCTGGAGGTTGCGATCACTGCCTCAGATCACTCGCTACGTGTGACTTTCTGTGACACCGGTCCCGGTATCTCGCCGGAGTTGATTCCACGCATCTTCGAACCCTTCTTTACCACTAAGGAACCGGGCAAAGGGACCGGCCTGGGGCTCAGTGTCTGTTATGGAATAATCAAACGGCACGGTGGGTCGATAACATACAAGAACACTGAGACCGGCGGGTGTTTCCAGATTGAACTTCCTGTCGGCACCGAAGGAGACCGTTCGAAGTATGACCAGGACTGCTGACAGAATAATCATCGTCGACGACGAAAAGCGAATGTGCGATTCGCTGTCCAGGCTGCTGATGGGCGATGGCTACGAAGTCGAGACTTTTCAGCATTCGCCACAGGCGGCTGAAGCGATTCGTTCCAGGAAGGTCGACCTCGTTGTCACCGATATCAAGATGCCGCAACTCGACGGCATCGGCCTGCTCGGTATCGTCAAGGAAGTCGACGAGGAGATTCCGGTTATTCTCATGACCGGATATGCCGCTCTCGAATCGGCGGTGGAGGCCGTGGCCCGTGGCGCTTACGACTACCTGATGAAACCGATCGAGTTCCCTAGGTTCCAAATGGCCGTGCGCCGAGCTTTGGACAAAAGGAACTCCGCCCTCGACCGACGGCACTTGCTGGAACGACTCAAAATCGCCACCATGCTCCAGGAGCGACGCATCAATGAACTCAACGCTCTCTACGAAGCCGGCAAGTCGATCGGGTCGACCGCCAACCTTAAAGAACTCCTCAGACAGATCGTCGTGCTGGCGTCGTCGGTAACCGAGGCTCAGGTTGGCTCGATCATGCTGCTTGACGACAACGCTGAGACCCTCACCATCGAGGCAGCGATTGGTCTGGAACCATCGGTGGTCACCCGGACGCGCCTTCCGGTCGGCACTTCCATCGCCGGACATGTCGCCAAGACGGGGCAGCCATTGATGATTGAGGATGTCGAAAGCCACGAGCAATTCCGACGGATCAACCGCGAACGATACGGCGCTGCGTCTTTGTTGTGTGCTCCCTTGCTGATTAAGGGGCGCGTCATCGGCGTCATCAATATGGCTAACAAGCACAACAATGAGGCCTTCACCGAAAACGATCTCAAACTGCTGACCACTTTCGCCTCCCAGGCGGCCGTCGCCGTCGACGACGCCAACCAGTTTGAAAAGAACCGCCGTAGGCTGGTGGAGTTTGAGATTTTGCACGAAGTGACCGGTGAGTTGCCACAGATCCAGTCGCTCAATCAGTTTCGATCCATCCTCACTGCCAAGTTAGGACGCGTTTTCCCGACCGATTGGGGTTTGTGGTTCGACTGGGAACCGAACAGCAGCACGCTCGTGCTCGGCGGCGCGTCCGGCGCCGACAATATCCCTCTCACCGACTCAGGCGGCATCGACTTGGAGAAAATCAACCGTGAGAGTATCTCTCTGACCAATGTGGAGTTGGACAGCCTCGATTTCGACGATATCGCAGAAGTCTCCGCCCTCTTATCGGAGAAGCTGGCTGCTCATGATCAGTTCCCCGATCCCAAGGTTGCCTTCATGGCGGTGCCGATCCTCAAGTATGGTGAACCGGCCCACGTCTTTTGCATCGGCGCCGACTCGGAGCATCCCTACACCGACGATGACATCTCGCTGGCCAAACTGGTCATCTCACAGGCGGCGCTGCTTTTTGAAAAAGAAAAGTCACTGCTAAACAGCACCCGGCTTTTGACTATGGGGAATATGATTTCGGAGATTTCGCACGACCTGCGCAAACCTCTGACCTCGATCAAGGGTGGTCTGCAAATCATCAAACAGCGGTGGCCGCAGGTGCAGGAAGCCGACCTGATGAAAATGGTGGACGACGAGATTCACCGAATGAACGAGTTGGTGCGCGAACTGGTCGATTTCTCCAACCCCAAGAAATATGTTACCGAGAAGGTCGATCTCAGGTTCTTGGTCAAACGCGCCTCGGAACTGGTGAGCCCCGACATGCACAAGAGCCGGGTCGAATTCCAGTCACGCTTTGACAGCGCCGACTGGGACCTGATTCTCAATCGCAACCAGATCATGGAAGCGCTGTTGAATCTTTTCATCAATGCCATCGACGCTATGCCGAACGGCGGGACGCTATCGGTGCGAGGCCTCATTGAGCGACCGGACCACAAGAAGGTCGACTACCTGGCCCTCAAAGTCAGCGACACCGGCGTAGGTATCAAGAAAGAGAACCTGTCCAAAGTCTTCGACCGTTACTACACCAGCAAAGAAACCGGCACCGGCCTGGGGTTGGCGGTGGTCGAACGAATCCTCTCCGCCCACAACGGCACGCTTAGTGTCACCTCCGACGACGGCCACGGCGCCACGTTCACGTTGTATTTCCCGTACGAACACTGAGTCACACCGAACGCCCCAACGTCACCCTGAGCGCAGTCGAAGGGTGCGCGATGGTGTGCGTCCTCGTGCGCCACGTTCGCTGGTGGTGTAGGGCGACCCCGCCCGACACCTTGTTGTGGATCGTGCGTGGCAGATGTGGACATCTGCCGCAGGGTCACATCCGCCTCCGGCGTGCAAGACCCTGCGGAACAAACACAGGGTCCTGCGCACGAAGGGGAAATGGGTTCGTTTTGGCGATAAACCGCTTTTTGTGCTTCGCACGCCCTTTCTGTCATACCGAGCGCAGTCGAGGTATGAGCACTACGAAATGGGTTCGTTTTGCGTATTTTTGTATTCGCTTAAGAGGATCGATGGTGATTACGAGTCATCCCGTAGGGTAGGTCTGTCCGCAGACCTGCCAACAAAGGCGGGTCCGATGACGGATCCACCCTACTCTTCTGAAGTCCACCAGGTATCTTGATTGGTATTGGTAGTGTTTTTGTGAGGGCTGAAGTTGGCACGCCACTTCTTCGCGGTTCGCGCACAACTAACCTCACCCTGAGCGCAGTCGAAGGATGAGCCCAAACCGTGTGTCGAAACCCCTGTGCCGAAGGTCCGCCGTAGGAGGAGTTTCGACACCGGCGCAGCCGGTTTTCCGGGCGGCTCCTAAACCCGGTAACACATATTGATTTCTTTGCACAGTCTTTCTTCGGTACCCCACCCAGCGGGTGGGTTAATTCTGGACGGGCAGCCATGGCCATTTGCAAACGCATGTTGCTATAGCCGTCGCACTGAAGAACCCACCAGCCGCGAAGCGCTCTTGGTGGGGTACCTCTGTTTTTCATTGACAAATGGACACCTGCTGGTATATTGCTACGAAACAAGCTAAGTATCTCCATATTGCGGACTCCCAAAGAAGGAGGAGCGAAGATGAAACAGAATGCGGTAAACCCAATCCTCGTGATCTTAACGGTGCTTCTGGCAGTAACATCATTTGCGGGTGTAGGAGCAGTCGATAACCCCTCCCGGATAACCGTCGATTATGACAAGATGACGGTCACTGTCGATGGCCGTCAAGTGCCTATTATCGTCGACTACCCTGAGGGTCTGGATGATTACGGGAGGGCGGAGTTTCTTGCGGAGATCAAGTACAAGGCGACCAGGGATGATACGGTCTGGGTGCATTTACCCTATGATAGATTTGATGTTTATATTGACCAGGATTATTATGATAGTTATCAAGATAATTTGACAGAGTTTTTTAATAATTTTGAGCCAAGATATGAGCATATGGAAACTCTTACTGGTTGGAGTTCTGAAAAGTTTTATGGTGTGAAGTTGGAGATTAATGTGGAGCCTACAGGAGGTTGTTGGGGTGGTTGGGCAATTCCAGGAGAAGCTCATTTATTTTTATCAGATCCTTTTTATAAAGAATCATGTGAAAACTGGTATTATTATTCAGGAGCCTTACATGAATCTTTACATTCAATAAATCCTTTTCCTATTTTATATAGGCGTTGGTTAACAGAAGGATTTTCTCAATATAATCAATATAATATTTTAGTTGATTTTGCAGATATAAGCCAAGAAACAGCTGACACAGAAATTTATGCTGGGAGATCTGGTTATAATTGGCCAGATTATGTTGCAAATGATTATATGGATCCTCTCAATAATGAAATTCAAGAAAGTGCAGGATATGATATTACAGCTTATATATATACAATGTTGAGAGATGATCATAATTTAGATTGGGATGGGTTTTATAGTATTTTAAATAATAATCTTGAAACATTAGATAAAGCTGATTCAATGTGGCAAATATCTGAATATTACACAGACACTCACATCATCGACCTTTTTACAAGAACATCAAATGCAGTGAATTCTACTTTTCAATACGACGGCCCAGATGGCCCTGGTTGGGGAGTCAGGCAGTGGGAGAATTTAGATTGGTATGCTGATTTAGTAGCTGAACTGCCAAACCCTGACACCACGCTGGTGGAAGGTGAGTTGTTGCCGTTAATTATCCACAACGACGGAGGCGTCTCGCTGGTGGGTGTCCCTGTTGCTCTTTATGCCAACAGCAGTCTGATTTGGGCAGACACTCTGGACGTGGCAGATTCATCGAGCGTTATGTTGTCCCTCAATCTCGGTCTTGCTGACGGCATCTACACAGTTTCGTTGATCGTCGACGAAGACAACCTGAAAATAGAAACTGACGATACGAACAACGAGGCTGTCGGCACGCTCACGGTAGTTACTTGCTACGACACAGACGGTGATGGCTTCGGTGATCCCGGCCACCCTCTGAACCAGTGCGTCCTGGACAACTGTCCATCGGTCTACAACCCCGGTCAGGAAGATTTTGACAGTGACAGCATTGGCGATTCGTGCGACACGTGCACAGACACTGATGGCGATGGGTATGGAAACCCCGGCTACTCTGCAAACACCTGTTCTGATGACAACTGTCCCGATACCTCCAACGCCGACCAAACGGACTTTGACGGAGACGGCATTGGCGATGTGTGTGACCCCGTATGCTGTGCAATTCGTGGCGACGTGGACCACAGCGGCTTGGATATTGACATTTCTGACCTGGTATACCTCGTGGATTACATGTTCACTGGCGGCTCTGCGCCGATCTGCCCCGGTGAGGCTGATATCGACAACGCCGGTGGCATAGACATCAGTGATTTGGTTTACCTTGTGGACTACATGTTTTCGGGTGGACCGGCACCGGTGGCGTGTCCGTAGGCCTTTGTCGAAAGCCGCCTGCCGATGCGCTCATGCTTCGACTGCGCTCAGCATGACATAAGGAGCGTGCGTAGCGCGAAGAAGTGGCTTGCCACTGGATGCCGGATCAAGTCCGGCATGACAGACAAACAAGTTTGACCATGCCACCCGCCGACAAACCTGTTGACTTATTGCCCATTATTGCTAACTTGTTATCGGTCAGGCTATTGCGCGGCGCAACGAACGCGGAAAGTGTGGAACTAAATGACGGTTGTGTGGTACTATTAGATAGAACCGACCAGTAAAGGCAGTAGATGGCAAAGAAAACTGAAAAAGAAATCGATTTCGAACTGATTGAGGCGATCCAGAACGGCAATATGGTGGCCTTCAATAATATGGTCGATCGGTACAAGGATCGGCTGATGAATGTCATCGGGCGCATGTTGTCCTCGACCGAGGAGGCCGAGGATATCGTTCAGGAGACCTTCATCAGAGTCTACCAGCATCGGCAATCATTCAATTTTCAGCACTGTTTTTCGACCTGGATTTACACGATTGCGCTGAACCTGGCTCGCAATGAACTGCGCAAGCGCAAGAAG
>JAUWMW010000039.1 GCA_030612965.1 bacterium | reverse complement strand
GTCAGGGCCAACCAGGAGATCTGGAAATCGTACTTAACGATCGAGAACCTTTTCCGCGAACGACAAGAACTGTCCAAGAGCCTGCTGCTGCAGGAGCGCGAGAAGGGTGCAATAGAGTCGAAAAACATCGCCATGGCCACGCTGTCGCACTACCTCAACAACGCCACCATGGCTATCTACGGTCGGAGTCAGCTTCTTCGCATGATGCTCAAGAAGGGCGAGACCGACCGCATTCTGGAAAAACTCGAGGGCGATCTGCAAGTGGTCGATCGGTCGATCGAAAAAATCGTCGCCGTACTGGAAGAGATGCGGGAAATCTCACCCATCGATCAGCAGAAGTATTACACCATGTCCCGGGCGCTCAATATCGACGACCGGATCGAAAAACGCCTGGCTAAGATGGACGCCGACGGTTCCTGGGCCTCGCATATTGAGACCACTGCCGGGGTTTGAACACAAAGGCGTTGCCTTCGTCCGATCATTTGCATAGCTTCTCCCTATGCTGACCTACCTGACATCCGGCGAATCACACGGACCACAGCTTACGGCTATCATTGACGGCCTGCCCGCCGGGCTGTCGGTCGATGTCGAGGCGATCAATCACCAACTGGCGCGACGGCAAAAAGGTTACGGCCGCGGCGGGCGCATGAAGATCGAGCAGGATCAGGTCAAGCTGGTGGCCGGTGTGCGGGCCGGTCTTACCATGGGCGGACCGGTAACTCTCGTCATTTGCAATCGCGACTGGGCAAATTGGACCAAGATCATGGACCCAATAGACCCAATCGCGGACGACCTCTCGCCGAAAGAGCAGAAACTCGCCTACGATACCCATCGCGCCCGGCCCGGTCATGCCGATTTGGTCGGCGGCATCAAGTGGCATCATCACGACCTGCGCAACGTTCTGGAACGTGCTTCGGCTCGCGAGACAGCCGCCCGCGTGGCGGTCGGCGCCGTGGCCAGGCAGTTGTTGGAGAAGTTCGATGTTCAGTTCGCTTCTCATGTCGTCCGTATCGGTGAGGTCGTTATGCCGGCGGATTTCCCTCGCCCGGATCCCGACACGATAACTCGGGTCACCGAGGACTCGGAAGTGCGGTGTCTGGATACTGAGATCGGGCAGAATATGATCGAAGCTATCCGCCAGGCCATGAAGGACAAGGATTCACTCGGTGGTGTGGCTGAGATTATTGTGCGCGGTTTGCCGGTCGGATTGGGTGGTTTCTCGCAATGGTACCACCGCCTCGACGGACGTCTGGCCGGCGCCATGATGGCGATCCACTCGGTCAAAGGCGTTGAGATCGGACTGGGCTTTGAGGTGGCAAGAGCTCGCGGTTCACAGGTGCATGACCAGATATTTTATGACCCCTACGGTGACCCGGTTAAGAAAAAGTTCCATCGCGAAACCAACAACGCCGGCGGCCTTGAAGGCGGCATCACCAACGGCGAAGATATCATCATCCGGGTGGCCGCCAAACCGATCTCGACGTTGAACCGGCCTCTGAAGACGGTCGATGTTCTCACCAAGGCGCCGGGCGAGGCGATCATGGAACGCAGTGACTGCTGTGTCTTGCCGCCCCTGGCCGTGATCGGTGAAGCGGTGGCGGCCCTCGTTCTGGCCGATGCCTTTCTCGAAAAATTCGGCGCCGATAATCTCGCCGAAACCGAATGCAACTATCATTCGTTTCTCGCCGCCGAGTACTAAGGCGGCTGCACCTTCCGTCAAGATATCATTCACTTTCCGTGGGCGGCGTATGTCCACATGCGCCGCCTCATCGCTCAGCAGATGTGGAGAGGCTGTTCCAAAAGCTGCTGTTCCGGTGGTTCCTTCGACATCCGAAGGAGGTCGTGAGAACCGCCAGTTTCTTAAGTGTACTCTCCGCAACCGTTTGGAGGTGATCGCAGGGTCACAACCCCGCCTACGGCTGTGTCAGGACCCTGCGAAACAAACCTATGTCAAGCTGCAGACGTGGACATCTGCCGCCCAGAAGGCACTCGGCGCCGCGAAGGGGTAGCGAGGTATGCGCCCACCGATTTCAGTTGCCGCCTAAGGTCTGTTCAGCTACCTTGAATCAAAGAAAAGGAGTACGGCAATGAAGATACTATACCTGACCGACCGACCCGCAGACTGTTCGACGGTGGCTCTCGTGATGTTTGTGACCAGCTACCACCGACTGATCGAAAAGAGCCTGAAAGAGCTTGACCGCACCTGCGGTGGCACGATCACCGCTCTCATGGAATCCGGGGAGTTCACTGGATCGGCGAGCGAGACAGCGGTGATCACCAACCCGGACGGATATCGAGCCGAGCGTATTATCCTGGTCGGATTGGGTGACAGGAAATCGGTGACGGCGGACAGCTATCGTCGGGCCGCCGGGATGTTGTCACGGCAAAAGTCTTTGACCTGCTGCCGTACGGCGACCTTTCATTTGGGAACAGTTGAGGACAAACAGGTCTTCCAGGCCGTGATCGAGGGATATCTCCTGGGTTCGTACCGTCTGCTCGAATACAAAACTCAGGAGAGCGATCTCGTTCAGCACAACCTGTCCGAGTTGACATTTGCCATCGACAACAAGCGGTTATCGAATCGACTGGAGAAGGCTGTCGAACGCGGTCGGATCGTGGCGGAAGGTCAGATCAACGTGAGACGTCTTTCGGCGATACCGGCTAATGACCTATCGCCGGTCAAGTTCGCCCGCGAAGCGGTCAAGCTGGCTGAGAAACATGACACCATGACCTGTCGCGTGCTTGATCAGAAGGCCATCAAGTCTGAGAGAATGGGAGCACTGCTGGCCGTGGCACAAGGTTCTGCTCAGCCGCCGCGCTTCGTTATTTTGGATTACAAAGGCGGACCCGCCGGACAGAAGCCGGTGGTCTTGGTCGGCAAGGGGGTGACGTTTGACTCCGGTGGACTGTCCCTGAAGACAGCCGCCTTGATGGTAGAGATGAAGGGCGACATGACCGGCGCAGCGGTTGTCCTGTCGGCAATGCAGGCGGCGGCGCAACTGAAACTGCCTCACAATCTTGTTGGGCTGATGCCGCTGACTGAAAACATGGTCTCCGGTAACGCCACCCGGCCGTCGGATATTATCACCACGCGCAACGGGCTCACGGTCGAGATCATCAACACCGACGCCGAGGGACGACTTATTCTGGCCGACGCTCTCGACTACGCCGACAAGTTCGACCCTCAGGCGGTCATTGACATTGCCACCCTCACCGGCGCCGCGCTGTACATCCTCGGATACTCGGGAGCACCTATCCTCGGCAACCATGCCGGCCTGCTGGAGAGGATCAAGGTTGCCTCCGAGGCGACGGCTGAACGAGTCTGGGAACTGCCGATATGGGATGATTTCCGCAACTCGTTGAAGTCGGACATCGCTGATATCGTCAACTCAGCCGGCAAAACGGCCGGTACGTCGACAGCGGCCGCGTTCCTTGAGAATTTCGTCGGTGACTGGCCGTGGGCACACATCGATATCGCTTATGTCGACGTGGAACCTAAGGGGCGCCCTTACATTCCAAAGGGCACCACCGGCATCGGCCTGCGGCTGTTGGTTGAGTTGTTGTCGAACTGGAAGAAGCTGTAACCGGCAAGCCGGACAGGTCCACGCCACCTGGCAAAGCTCAACGCAAGAAAAAAGCTACTGCGCGCAGACCGGTGTATTCCTTGACGGCAGATGTGGACATCTGCCGCGCACTAACATTTGTCAGGTCCGCAGACCCGGTCCCCTTGTCCCGTGGTGCAAGAAGCTAAAACACTTTCGCGCGTTTCAGGGCGCGCGCGAATTTGCTTTCGGATTGGGTCTCAAAAGGAATCGACAGAGAACTGAACATGCGGCGCAAACTATCCTCAACTGTCTCCAGGCGGCTGGTGTCGGGTAGTTCGACCTCCAGTTCGTAGTCGACCGAACCGTCGCCGAACTCGGTCTTGTCGATCTCTAGGAGGTATGTGTAATCCGCTATCTTGAAGAACTTTTTCTGGCGCAGATTCTCGAACTTGACCAGGATCATCACTTCCAACTGCCCTAACTTTTCGGTCAGGTACTCCACCGGGAGGACCGGCAGATCCATAACATCGACTTGCAACGCGAGGACATCAAGGGCTTCCGAGCGACTGATCTCAGCTTCGATCTCCTGACGGATGAAAGCGCTGCCGGTCTCTTTGGCAATGCTCTTGATGGTCACCAGGCCGCGATGGTTCTCGGCCCGCACCCTCAGTGCCCAGCCGGCAGCCGATAACTTGCGATCCTCGGTATCGAAAAAAGCGTTGAGATGCCGCTCTTCCTTTTCGGTCTGCCCCAGAAACCCCATCAGTTTGAGATAGTTAGTGAACGATCCAAGGTTGAGCTTGATCTCTATCTCGCGACTCATTACGTGCTGCCTGACCATAGTGCTATAGTATAATGAAACCGTCCGGACAAAAGCACCAAATTTTTTATGAGTTTGCGGCCTTCCAGGTCTGTCATTGCGAGTGACCGAAGGCACTCGTGCCGTAGGGAGCGCGGCAATCTCATTGGGCGCGGAGCGAGATCGCCGCGGTCGTCCGCCTCTGGCAGACTCCCTCGCGATGACGGTTTTTGGGCGGCATCGCAGGAATGCTGCTCTACGGCGTTACTACCCTTCCTGCGACTCTTCGACGAAAGAACTGTAACGCTCGATAAGGGCCTGGGTACTTTCCGCCGACGGCGACTCAGCCAGGATATTGAACGCGGCCGTCACGCGGTCGGGCGCCACCAGCACCCAGCCATCGTCCTCAAAAATCCGAACGCCGTCGATCAACTGGCGCTCCTTATCGTCGGTGCCGACGATCAGCTTGCGCATGACGGTTCCTTTCATTGACCAGGGACACGGCACCGAGACAAATCGCCGGATGAGATATTCATACTTCTTGCGTAGCGAGCCCAGGCGTGTCTTGGTGGCGGCCATCATCTCCAGCAGTTTCACAGCGGCCAGCATAGCATCGGCGCCCATCTGAAAGCCGGGGAAAATAAAACCGCCGCGGGTGCCCCCGACAAAATCGACATCGCCTCGACCGTAGACCTCCATCATAGCCAGATGATCGTTGGCCACCCGAATCACCTCGACACCGTGCTCGGCAGCAATCTTCTCAACTCCCATCGAAGCCGCGACCGGCACCGCTATTTTCTTTGTCTCGTGAGTGGACAAGAAGAGGTCGGTTACGATCAAGAGGAGAAGATGGCTGTCGACCGGCTGCCCCATTTCATCGACGGCGGTGAGCTTCTCGGCGGCGGAGTTCAAAAGAAAACCGACATCACAGTTGAGCGAGGTAACGATTGAAGACAATTGCACAATTGCCTGACTGTGTTCTTCGGGCGAACTGGAGAACTTACGTGGATTCAGGTTGGCGTTCAACTCGATGGCTGATATGCCAAGGTTGAAAAACAGAGTTGGGAAAATCTGGCTGGAAGAACCGTTAGAGTGGTCTATCACCACCTTGAAACCGGCTTTTTTTATTACCTCGCTGTCGATATCGTTCATGAAATCGGTTCGATAATCCTCCTGAACCATCTGTGGCATTTCCAGATGTCCGATCGTATCCAGCGAGGCACGCTCAAACTCCTCCCCGAAATAGATGCGTTCAACCTTCTTTGTTTTGGAGGTCGGCAGATCCAGTCCTGAACCATCGAAGAATATGCAGTCGATCAGGCGATAGTCCTGCGGGTTGTGGCGGACATAGATGCCGGCGGCAAAGTCACCCTTACCCAGGCCGTGGCGAACCACCGGAATCGGGAGCATCTCGAAGTCGGACACGTTGACACCCGCCGCCAACAGACCCGAGATGAGACCGCGTTTGAGAAGTCGCGAGGTGTCGGAAGCATCACGGCTGGTCACGACAGCACTGCCCGGTCCCACGAAAGCTCCGAAGGCGGCGCCGATACGCACCAACATTTCCGGCGTGATTTCAACCAGCGCCAGCCCGGTTATCTTGGAGTCGGTGAACAGTTCACGGTTCCACTTTTCTCCCCAGACCATCGATGTTGAGACAATAGCGCCGGCATCAACAGTCTTACCCGGCCAGATTTTGCAGTTGGCGCGCACCGTGGCGCCGTTACCGACAGAGCAATCATCGGACACGATGACTTCATCGAGAAGCTGCACATTCTGCCCGATCCGGGAATGAAAACCGACCACGGCGTGACTCATGCTCGTTTCACTGCCGACGACGGTGTCGTCCCATAATACTGAGTTTGTCAATGAGCACCCCGTGCCCACCCAACTACGGTGTCCGATAACGCAGTTGCGCAGCTTCGTCCCCGGACCGATCGAGACATCGTTGCCGAGGATCACTTTGCCGTGTAGCCGTACGCTGTCGCCTATCTGAACATTCTCGCCTCGGTACAAAGCTAAGTCGTCACTCTCTTCGACCCCCGTCTTAAGATCGAGATGCAGATTCCCAGCGAATAAATCACTATGTACCCGTCGGTACTCAGCAACGTTACCGACGTCCTTCCAGTAACCCTCCATGATCTTGCCAAACAGCCCCATCTCCCTCGACAGCATAAGCGGGAACAGGTTCTGCGCGAAATCGAAATTGGTACGGGGAGGAATGAGCCTGACAGCGTCCGGCTCGAGTATGTAAATGCCGGTATTGATGGTATCGGAGAAGGCTTCACCCCAGGAGGGTTTCTCCAGAAAGCGGACAATGCGACCGTCGGAGTCGGTTATCACGATGCCATACGCCAATGGGTTCTCCCGGCGTGTTAATAGCAGCGTCGCCTGTGATTGCCTCTCCCGGTGCCATGCGACCGCCTCACCGAGGTCGAAATCGGTGATGAGATCGCCGGAAATAATCAACACCGGTTCATCGGCCGTCTCAAAGGCACACCGCACGGCGCCGGCGGTGCCATAGTCATCATCCGGCTGGATGTAATCCATAGTCACGCCGAAGGCACTGCCGTCGCCGAAATGGTTGCGGATATGTTCCGCCTGAAAATACACCAGCGATGTGATCTGATTGATTCCGTGCTTCGCCAGAAGCGAAACAACATGCTCCATCATCGGAAGGTTGCCGATGGGCACCATCGGTTTCGGAATGTTTATAGTGAGTGGTCTCAGCCGGGTACCGAACCCACCGGCCATTATTATTGCTTTCATTCGTTGACTCCGCTCAACTCCTGTGATGATCAGTCTCTCATGTATCCACGTTCCATCAGGCAGCGAGAAACATCAATAAACGTGTCGTACTTAACATGGTCAATATTGTGCAAGACACAGTATTGTTCAAGGTCTTTCTTGGCGAAAACCAAATCAGCCTCGCTCACCCCGCAGGTGTCCGAGTAACCGTCGCCGATGAACACGATCGCTGTCTCCGGATGTCGCTGGCGGTACTCGCGGATTCGCTCCCCCTTGCAACTGCCGCAGCGATCGCACGACTGATTGTCGTATGGAAACGTGACCGTCAAACCACCGTTCTCCAAAAGACCGGTATTGCTGATTACCGGCAGGTCGGACAGACCAAAGCGTTCCAGGACATACTTGATATAGAAGTCCAGCCCGTCGGATAGTATGATCAGATCGGTACCATTAGACCGGCATTGTCGCACGAAGTCCTCGAAGCCTCGATTGAGTTCAAACTGGTCAAGAAACCGAAAGATCTCGTCGGGCGACGCGTGCACCATCGCCGCCTCCTTAAGAAGGCACTCACGCGTGGACAGAGCACCGCTTTTCCACAGTGGAACCAGTTCGGCGTTTCTCCCCTGCGAGAAATGGTGAAACAGGTTGTAGCCGATATCGCGCCGGGAAACAGTGCCGTCGAAGTCTGAGAGTATCGCGGTTCTCATTGGACTGCCATCCATATCGTGATATTTCAGATCGCCTTCAGCGCGTAAGAATCTCTCGGGCAGCCAGAGCGATCGCGGCATCCTGCTTCACCACGACGTCGTCATAGGCACGGTAGGTAGAATAGGCGCGCTCGAAAGCGAGTTGAACCAATCGCCTCTTGAGATATGGTTTGTACTCGAAAAGTCGCCGCCGGTCATGCGCCCGGGCCAACTCGGCCAGGCCGGAGGCCGTGGCCTGGATTTGTTCGGAGCCGCTTTCCAGTTCGGCCAGCACAAGGAGGCTATCGGCACGCCGGGTTAACTCTGACGGGTATTCGAATTTGTCCTTAATGAAATCAGCCAACTGTTCAATCCAGATATCATCCATCCCGCCGCGATCGGCGTGAGCGATAATCTCGGCTTGATTGTTATGAGCAAAACGATGCAGAAGAAACGAATTCTCCAGAGCGCGAATGTACTCATCCGATGTGGGTGATACGTAGTAGTAATCCGGAGGGAGTCCATGACCAATCTCGTGCAGCATGGAATCGAAATCGTTAAGATATATTCCACCCTCGAAGTAGTAGCGTGAGATAGTAAGCCGAAGTCCGTCGTCCTCAAGAAACCGCAGGTATCCCTGGACCAACCCCTTACCAAAAGTCGTGTCCCCTACCAGGGCCGCGCGATCATTGTATTTCAACGCCCCGGCTACGATCTCCGAGGCCGACGCCGAATTGCGATCGACCAGCACCGCCATCGGCAAGCCATGCATACGATCATCGCCGTCGGCGGTGAAGGTCTCGTTATTCCATCGGGAGCGACCATCGGTGCCGACTACGAATAGTCCCTCCTCAAGAAACAGACTGGCCATAGCGTGTGCTTCGACGAACAAACCACCCGGGTTCCCTCGCAAGTCCAGGATCACACCTCTGGCCGCGCTCTCGCGGCCGGCCAGTGAATCCAGCGCCGATGCGACCTCGTCGGCTGCGCCCGGCGCAAAGTCGATCAACCTGATGTACACCACGCTGTCCGGCCCGTAGCCCGCATAGACGACGTGGCGATACGCCACCTCGCGCCGCTCAATCACGATTTCCAGACTGTCATCATCGCACGGACGATATATCTTCAGCATCACGCTGGTGCCGTCCTCACCTCGCAGAAACAGCGTCGCCTCGTTGGGCATCCGGTCAGCCAGAAGGTTCGAATCTGCGGCGACGATGATGTCGCCACTCAAAAGACCGGCCACTTTCCCCGGACCATCATCACGAACCGAGTAGACCCGCAGTCCATCATCGTGTCCAGTGACAGTCACGCCGATACCCCCGTAGTGGCCCTCTCGCTGCTGTCGTTTTTCCTCGAATTCCGCCGGGGATACATAGCCTGAATACCGATCTAATACGTCCATCATCGCTCGCCGCCCGGAGATTACCAGATGACCCCGGTTCACCTCGCCTGCATGATGCTCCTCCACCAAACGGGCGACGGTTACCATGTGGAAGGCGTGCTCAAGTCCGGGGTCGGACAGGACGTAGAGTGCCATGCCGCCACTCAACAGAATCATGACGCTGAGGAGCATCGTGGAGATCAGAACCGATCGCCGATCAAACGTCGCGTATTGAGTCATAACCTGGCGATTCGACGGTCCAGAATAGTTCGGATGCTCTGAAACACTTCGTCAACGGAGTGGCCGGCATCCACGACCTTTATGCGCCGACGTTCCTTGCGGGCAAGTTCCAGAAAACCGGAGCGAACCCGGGTGAAAAACGCCTTCGGTTGCAACTCCAATCGGTCCGGGCGCTTGCCCCGGCGACTGCGAGCGGTGCGCAAGTCGAGATCAAGAAGAAAAGTCAAATCAGGTTTAAGATTGCCAACAGCCAGGCGATTCAGACTGCGTACCATGCGGATGTCCAGTTTTCGTCCGAACCCCTGGTAAGCGGTGGTACTATCATAAAACCGGTCGCACAGCACCGTGTGGCCGGCAGCCAACGCCGGCTGTATCTCCTGACTGGTAAGCTCTGACCGCGCCGCTTCGTACAACAGCAGTTCCGTCACCGGTGCAATCGACAACTTTTCATCGAGCAGGACCTCCCGGATTCTCTCGGCCGTGGCTGTGGCGCCCGGTTCGCGCAGCAGTTTAACACGCATACCCCGAGTGGTAAGATACTGGTAAGTCAAGATGGCCTGAGTTGTCTTGCCGCAGCCGTCGATACCTTCAAAAGTGACAAAAAGAGCTTTGGATTTCTTCACGGTCACGATGTTATCCTTACGCAGTACATTCCAAAAGAAAGACCGGCGGTTTCTACAATCGCCGGTCAAAGTAGTCAAATCAGTATCGGCAACAAACTACTTTTTGCTGCGGACCACGCGCTTTCTCGGGCGTGACGCTTTGGCCGCCTTCGCTGCCGCCGGTCGCGTTGTGCCGGTGCGCTTGGCCGCCACTTTCAGCTTCCGCTTCGGCTTGGCTGCCTGTTTCCACCCGTACTTGGTGATGAATTGCTCCGTTAGCTTGCGGGCTTCATCGTCGGTGTACTGGACCGGCGGCGATTTCTTGAAGTAGGACGACGGTTCGATCAGAGCGCCCGACAGTTTATTGTCCAGCGCCAGCTTGCAGCAGCGCACAGCATCGATCACCACGCCGGCGGAGTTCGGGCTGTCCCATACCTCGAGCTTCAGTTCGATGTTGAGTGGCACATTGCCGAAGGTGGTGCCTTCCATCCGAATGTAAGCCCACTTACGATCGCTCAGCCACTCGACATAGTCAGACGGACCGATATGAACGTTGCCGGGGCCGATGTCGTAGTTTAGCTGGCTGGTTACAGCGTTGGTCTTGGAAATCCTTTTCGACTCCAGCCGCGAGCGTTCGAGCATGTTCAGGAAGTCAGTGTTGCCGCCGACGTTCAACTGACTGGTGCGTTCCAGTTTCACACCACGCTCGAGGAACAGGCGCGTGAGCACGCGATGCGCGATAGTAGCGCCGACCTGTGACTTGATGTCATCGCCGATCACCGGTAGACCCTTCTCTTTGAACCGCTTCTGCCAGTACTGCTCCCTGGCGATGAAGACCGGGATGCAGTTGACGAATCCGCACCCGGCATCCAATACCTGCTCCACATACCACTTGGTGGCCTCTTCCGAACCGACCGGCAGGTAGTTGATCACCACATCGGTCTTGGTGTCCTTGAGCAGCTTGACGATATCCACCGTGTCGCCGGGCGCTTTCTCGATCACCTGTGACAGATAGTAACCCAGACCATCGTGCGTCATCCCACGCTGCACCTTGACACCCAGCTTCGGAACCTTACAGAACTTGAAAGTGTTATTCGGCTTCGTGAAAACAGCCTCCGAGAGGTCCTTGCCAACCTTGTTCTTGTCGATATCAATAGCGGCCGAAAACTCGATATCTCGAATATGATAGCCGCCGAGATTGACATGCATCAGACCCGGAATCTGGTCATCCTCTTTGGCCTTCTTGTAAAACTCGACTCCCTGCACCAGCGACGAGGCGCAGTTGCCGACACCAATAATAGCAACTCTTACCTTGCCCATAAATGAATCCTTTCGCTTCCAATCAAACTGTGGTTAACTCTTGCGCCGAAGGTAGGACTATTGAATGTGGCTGTCAAATACCACTTGACGAAAGCAGCACTTTATATAATATTGGCCTATATAATATGACCATACGGTCATATCTGTCTGACAGTTGCCGCTGCTGTCAGGCGACTCGCCTGACAGCCAGTGGGTTGAAAGGCGGATGTCGGGCGCGGTCGGCCGACAGCACCCGCGAATGGTAGTATCTGTCTGACAGTAGCTGTGAGACTAAGCGAAGATCGTAAGCTTCCGTCATTGCGAGGGAGTCCGCCACAGGCGGACGACCGCGGCAATCTCGATTCGTAGCGGCGACCGGCGAGGGAGATTGCCGCGCTCCCTGCGACACGAGTGTCTTCGGTCGCTCGCAATGACTTCAGTTGTGGTTTTTTGGCAAACTCCGGATTGGATCTTCTATGCTGGATGAAAACATCACTGCCGAACTGGCCGAGCGAGGTATTGTTACCGACACGTTTCGCCGTCTCGCTCCCGACAAGAAAGAGATGATCTACCGCGCTGCGATTGGTCTGTTTGGAAAATTTGGTTATGATGGTCTGTCGGTGGATCAACTGTGCCGTGAGGCGGCGATATCCAAGGGCTCTTTCTTTCAGTATTTCCCATCCAAGAGCCATCTGCTGGAATTCGCTGTCTTGATGTTCGATGATTTCCTGGGCAAGTGGATGGCCGAGCTTAAGGGCAACGAAACGGCCGTTTTGGCACGGGAGCGGCTTTTGTATTTATACCAGGCGCTAATGGTGAACTCGAAGTCGTACCCGGATCAGGAGAGGTTTTTCCTGTTCGTTACACGCGGTCTGGAGCATGCGGCAGTGAGGTTGGAGGGAATAGACCTGGAACGGCATTTCAATGAGTATATCGCCAAAATCATCAGACGTGGCGAGGAAACCGGTGAAATCAGGGGCGATTTCGATGTTGAACTGACCGCACACCTTACCTCACTGATAATCGAGGGGTTGGTCAGGCGGCGGTATTTGGTCGGGCGGTTGCCGCCGCGCGAGACCGGCGAGTACCTGATCTCGTTCTTGTTTGACGGCATCAAAGCGTGAGAGTACGCGATTGCGCGGTTCTACCTATTCACACCGACGTCGACCTTGAAGTTCTCAAGCTTCAGCAGTTCCGCCTGACGCTCGCGGATCATGTCCTCGGTCATCGAAAAGTCCGGGCCGCTGTTCTCGATCATCACCGACGAGGTGCATGACGCATAGCAACCAGCGCGTCTCAGATCGCCGCCGGTCTTGAGATACTCGAATGTGAACCCGGCCATATAGGTATCTCCGGCGCCGGTGGAGTCGATCAGGTCGATGCCGTAGGGGGGGATATCGATGAATTCGTGACCGTCGTAGATGATTGATCCGAGTTCAGCCAATGTGACGATTACGATCTTCGGTCCCCACGATTTGATTATACGAGCTGCTTCGTATGGATCGTGGCGGCAGTCGATACCGGTGAGGATCTGTCCTTCCAACTCGTTTGGTTTGACAATATCAAAGGCCCCGATGGCTTCTTGAATACCTTCGCACTTTTCATGAAAAATCCGGCCGTTCTCATCAGCGCC
>JAUWMW010000102.1 GCA_030612965.1 bacterium | reverse complement strand
AGGGAGGGGCTGGATCGGCGTCGGGACATCGCTTCCGATGACCATCAAGCCGAAACCCATCACCAAGGCGGACACAACCAAGACCTTGAACATTGTTGAAAGTTTTAGCATGTAATAACCTCTCTGCAAGCGTGCAGTAAGTCTGTGATTAGTGCTAGTTACTCGTAACGTGGTATCTGCTGATAGATGATTCTGTTACTCTTCAGAACAGTTCCCGCTCGACGTCAGCAAGCATCGACCGGAAATGGATTACCTCATACATCACTCCTCATAGTTGAATTAAGTTGGTTGGTACTTTACGTGAATATCTCGATATGCTATTCCTCAGGTTTGGCCGCACAGCGACGGTGCACATCCGATGAACACCCCTGCGTCGTTTACCGAGCGCCGGGCAGCATTGCAGACTCGTATCCTGATATTCTTTACTAATTTACAGCCGTTTTGCCCTATAGTCAAGGGGTTTTTTCGACCGCTTGGGAAAATATTGCCGAGCCGGCATATTCGTCAAGCGGCGGTTCAATCTTCTGAAAGGAATCAAGGAGCCAGTCCGAGGCGAAAGAAGAACGGAGCTTACAGCAAAAACCGAGTGATCCACAGTTGCCGCCACACCCCGGCAGTGAGCCCACAAGGCCGCCAATGCCAGCCTAACAATCTACACCGCAACCACTTAAGTGTGGGGGCGGCAACACAACGGGGAGCGCTCGCCATTTGTGGTATTTCCGAACTATACGGCTCACAGGAAGAGATACCTTGAGTCTGGAAATCCAAATGGGGATTTTGGCGTGATAGATAGCCCCCGTGAGATTGGCTGAAACAGGACTATTATAGCCTGATACGTATACCACTTGACGCCGAAAAGAACAGAATCTTCTCCGGTACAACCGAGAAGCCTACAGTTTGGCCGACCGCCAGTTGAATGTTCGAGCCGGAAACCGTTAAGTTGTGATCTCGCCAACTCAGCGCTATGACGTAGTGGTTGCCCAAGTACTCACAGCCGATTACTTCTCCCTGAAAACCTTCCGGTTCATTAAGACAGATCGCTTCCGGTCTGATCCCTACTGATACCGGACCGGAATCCGGAAGCTGCGCGCTAATGGACTGCTCGCGTGCGAAGAGATCACGGGCTGTCCTGATGTTCTCACAACTGATCACATTCAATCGCGGTTGGCCGATGAACTCGGCAACCATTAGACAGCCCGGATCACGGTACAGTTGCTCCGGCGTGCCCACTTGCAGCAGGCGACCCTCGTGCAGGACAGCTATCCGGTCAGCCATCGTCAGAGCTTCGGTTTGATCGTGAGTGACATAGACGGTCGTTACGTTCAGTTCCCTTTGCAGCCTGACAATCTCCCGACGCATCCTGGCCCGCAGGTCGGCGTCGAGATTGGACAGAGGTTCATCAAGAAGAAAGAGGGTTGGCTCTCGGATGATAGCGCGACCCAGGGCTACTCGTTGGCGCTGGCCGCCGGAGAGGGCGCTTGGTCTTTCCTGCATACGATCCCCCAGCCCAAGCATCTGCGCCGTCTGGCGGACGCGTCGGCGAATTTCATCCCTAGCCACTCCGGCCACTTTGAGTGGAAAGGCCAGGTTCTTCTCAACGGTGAGGTGCGGATAGAGGGCGTAGTTCTGGAAGACCATGGCAACCTGTCGATCTCTGGGACGCATTTGGTCGATGCGCGTTTCACCCATGAATATCTGTCCCCGGTCAAGTGTCTCCAAACCGGCGATTAGGCGGAGAATGGTTGTCTTGCCGCACCCGGACGGCCCTAACAGCACCAACAACTCACCGTCGGCCAAGGTTAGCGAAATATCTTCAAGCACTCTGGTGGCGCCGAAGTTCTTGCTCACGTTTTTCAGTAGTAGCTCAGGCATCTCAGTTGTCCACCGCTATTGTTCCGTCAACGACCGTGAAGATTCGTCCCTGCTGCTTCAGCAACTCCGGAGGTGTCAAGGCGGTGGTAAGAAAAAGCTGGCCGAAATCACTAAATGCTTCAATCAGGGCTGTAGCCCGCTTTTGGTCAAGCTCTGCGAAGACTTCATCCAGGAGCAATATGGGGGTTTGCTCACGACGTTCTTTTAAGAGTCGGTATACGGCGAGCTTTAAGGCTATAGCAGCCGAACGCCATTGGCCCTGAGAGCCGTGACTTCGCGCCGGAAGGCCTCCAATGGCAAAGTAGATATCATCGCGATGTGGCCCCAGGATAGCGGTTTTCATCACCCTCTCCCGGTGCTGCATCTCCCTCAGACGGGTCTCCATATTTGCGGCGATGTCCTTGAGATCATGCTGATTTTGATCGAAATTAACCGATGGTCGGTATTGTATGGTCAACTCCTCACTGCCCGACAACTTCTCATAATACCGGCCTGCCACCAAACCTAACCGGCTCAAGAATAAGCACCGCTCCCTTATGATGCGACTACCCACTTCGACCAGGATCGAGTCAAAAGGGGTGGCGTCCCGTTCGGCTTTCAAGGCGGCGTTCTTCTGCGCCAGAGCGCGTTGATAATCACTTAGATTGCTTAGATAGGTCCTTGTCAACTGGCTGATGTAAATATCCAGAAAAGTCCGCCGTTGCGATGGTGACCCGGAGAGGATGGTGGTATCCTCCGGTCCGGACGAAGCGATACTGATACGATCGTACAGTTCCGACAGCCGAGCAGGCAAACCGTCAATGGTCAATTTCTTGCGACCACCACGTTGATAGCCGGAGGTAATGTCAAACGTCCCATTATCACCTATAAGCTGCCCCTCCAATCGGTAGACATCACTGTGGTTGTTCAGTATGACCTGGTCGCCAGCGCTCCGTTGGGAACGACCGAGACAGAGAACATGGATAGCTTCGAGTAGATTGGTTTTCCCTGAGCCATTATCACCAACGAAAATATTCACTCCTGCGGCAAATTCGACATTGAGCAAAGAGAGATTTCGAAAGCCATTAACAGAAAGAGATTTGATATGCATAGCCGGCACCGCCGACCAGCGTAGCCGGCTACAGTTGACAGTATCCCAACTGCCCTACTCGGCCAGACGTAGCGGCATGACGAGACAGAGATAATCGTCGCGCGGTGTTGAAGGTGCATAGACTACACCCGCCGCTACCGGCGTAGAAAGCTCAAAGATAACCTCGTCGCCATCCATCTTACTAAGGATTTCGTTGACGTAGTTGGCGTTGTAGCCCATCTCTATGTCCTCACCCCCATAGTCACACTCCAACTCCTCAACTCCCTCACCACCTACATCGGCGTTAGTGGTTGAGAGTGTAAGCTGACCTGATTTAGCTGAAAACTTCACCTGGTGTGTCAATACGTTTGAAAGAATCGACACCCGACGCACTGCTCCAGCCAAATCTTCTTTTGAGACAATCAGCTTCTTGTCGTTAGCAGCAGGGATAACCTGCTCAAAGTTCGGGTAGGGACCTTCGATAAGTCGCGACGTTAGAATTATGTCACCGAGATTGAAGATTATGTTGTTTTCACCAAAGACAATCCCCACTTCCTGGTCTTCACCACTAAAGAACCGTGGAATCAGGTTGAGTACTTTAGGTGGAATGATTACGTCCTCATTAAGGCCCTGCAATTTGTCATTCCTAATCGCCATACGGGCTAAGCGGTGTCCGTCGGTTGCCACCATCTGCATCCGCTCTCCCTTTGTTTGCCAAAGAACACCGTTGAGAGCCGGCCTGGTTTCATCATCAGAACAAGCAAATGAAGTCTTACGAATCATCCGAACCAGATCACTGCCGTTGATCTTGATCTGCTTCTTGGTGTTGACCGCCGGAAGTTTTGGGAAGTCATCAGCCGCCACTGTCGCGATCTTGTAGGAACCATTAGGTATCCTGATTTCCATGCGCGACCCCACGGTCTCAAACACAATCTCTGACTCAGGTACTTCTTTGATTATATCAAACAGGATTTTGGCCGGCAGTGATGTCGACCCTTTTCGACTAACCTTAGCTTCAAGCGATGCCGTAATCGAAACATCAAGGTCCGTGGCGGATATCTTCAGCTTATTCTCAAGCGCCTCAATCAAGAGGTTAGTTAGAATCGGGAGGGTTGACTTACTCGGCACCACCTGCAGGATATGTTGCAGGTAATTGGTCAGCCGCGATTTGGGTAACGAAAACTTCATTTTCTGTATCTCCGTCAAGTTATCCTCAACAGTATCTTTATTTAGGTATAGTATATCTCAAATAAATAGTAATAATAAGGTCTGTGAAAATGTTAACAGCTAATAATCAGTTACCTTAAAGTCAGTGTTCTCATTCAACGGCAGCAACTTCCGCCAGTGCTAATTTATCCCCAAGCTACGGTCATTTCTTCCACAAGACAACAGCTTTTCCACTTCTCGGGCAAGCATATTCTCAATCCACAACCTATCCATACTACTTTCCACTATCTATCAATACAACAATGAAGCCGATATTTGGTCGATACGTTCGCGAAAACTCGGTTCAACAGCTATCTTCCTTGATATCAAATCACAACCATGAATGACCGTGGAATGGTCACGGCCTCCGAATTCACCACCAATAACTTTCAGTGAACTATTAGTGAGAGAACGCGAAAGATACATAGCCACCTGTCTCGCCAAAGCGATGTGCGATGTCTTCTTCTTAGCCTTCATCATTGCTGGTTCAATATCAAAGTGCTCAGCAGTTATTTTTTGAATGGCTGCGATTGTGACCTGTTTTTTCTGATGGGCAAAGGAATCAGACAACAGCCTACGGGCCAGGTTGATATCGACGGTGGACTGTTTGAGCGAGGCATAGGCGAGCAACCTAATCAAGGTTCCCTCAAGTTCGCGGATGTTACTGGTTACCCGATCAGCCATTAAGCGAATTACATCATCGGGAAGCGTCGTCCCCTCTGAGTCCAGCTTCTTGTAGAGAATGGCCATGCGGTTCTCGAGGTCCGGCGCCTGGAGATCGCAGACCAGACCCCAGGAAAAGCGAGACAATAACCGCTCTTCAAGCTTCTTGATCTCCCGGGGTGGCCGATCCGAGGTCAAAACGATTTGTTTGCCGTAATGGTACAGGGAATTGAAAGTATGAAAAAACTGTTCCTGGGTCGATTCCTTGCCGGTCAAGAACTGGATGTCGTCAATCAGTAAGGCATCAACCTCGCGATACATGCGGGTAAACTGAGAGACAGAGCCCTCAGAGATTGATGCGATGAAATCCGATGTAAACTTCTCCGAGGTGGCATAGACCACCCGCTTATTGGGAAACTGCTCTTGAATGCGATGACCGATCGCCTGCAGGATGTGTGTTTTGCCCAACCCGGTACCTCCGTATATGAAGAGCGGGTTGTAGCGAGTGGTGCCGGGCGCGTCCGCTACGGCCATCGAGGCAGCGCAGGCCATCTCGTTAAAACCACCTACCACCAGTGATTTGAACCGATACCGACTCGACAGAGGTGGTGACGCCTCATCCGAATTATTGCGCTCTGACCGCGCCGTCGCATTCTGTTGGTCGAAATTGATAGTGACCTGAGGTTCAGTTTCGGGCTGTTCATGGATCTGGTAGTGAACCACGTACTGTTTCCCAAGAACTTCGAGAAACGCCTCGTTGATCAATTCGCTGAAATGGCTGTTGATCCAGTCAGCCACAAACTGGTTGGGAACACCGAGTACGAATTTATCGCTATCGGTCGGTGTGCCTACAGTTGGTTTCAACCAAGTGTTGTATGATTGCTCAGTCACACGCTGAAACATGTATTGCAGGCAGTTCCGCCATTGTTTTGAGTTAGCTATCTCTGTTTGCATATAGTTATCATCTCCCCTCATTAATCCACACCGAATGCTGCTACTAATCGTATCCGGTTGTTCCGATTAGTCGGCTGCTTCCACATTGCACGCCAGGATTTCAACATTCCTATCCACATTTCCAACTCTACGGGCGTCCGCTAAGTGTGTGAAACACAATAGGCTGCTCGCAAAGATGGGAACTTATCCACACGTTATCGACAATAGGTGATTTTCCAATGCTCATGTGTATATTTACGGAGAGCGACAGCCTTCGTCAAGCGGAGGCTGTCGATAAATTGGGAGATTCTTGAAGTGGCTGTTTGCGAGCGCCTTACAAAACTACTAGTCGATGCGAAAAAAGGGGCGCTCATCAGACACGTTTGCTGATTGAAAATGTCGGAGCGTCAAACAGTCTTTGCAGCACGAGGTTATCGCACCTTCGTACCGTCGATAGCGCGCGCGAACTTTTCAAACAGTTCCACTTGTTCGGGGGTGCCATCGGTGGCTACGGGTCGGCCGCTATCGGCGCCTTCACGCATTGAGGTCATCAGAGGGATCTCACCATAGAAGGTGACGCCGAGTTTGTCGGCCAGCTTCTTGCCGCCATCCTTGCCGAAGATGTATTCACGAACGCCGTTGGCTTCGAAATAAGACATGTTCTCAATAACACCGAGTACCTTCAAGTTGGTCTTCTCGGCCATCTTAGCCACTCGCCCGGCCACGTTGGTAGCGGTTGTCTGCGGGGTGGTGACAACCAGCATCTCGGCCGCCGGTATTGCTTGGGCGATGGTAAGCGAGACGTCACCGGTACCGGGGGGTAAATCCAGAAAGAGATAATCGAGATCGTCCCACATGACGTCGTGGATAAACTGATTGATCGCTTTGTGAAGCAGCGGGCCACGCCAGACTACCGGTTCATCCTCGTTGATGAAGAACCCAATAGAGACCACTTGTATATTATCCCCTTTGCGTAGTGGCACGATATTGTCATCAATCATAGTCGGCTGACCACTGACACCAAGCATGCGAGGGATCGAAAAGCCGTAAACATCGGCATCCAAAACGCCCACCTTGCGTCCTATTTTGGCCATAGCTACAGCCAAATTGGTGGTAACGGTAGACTTGCCGACACCCCCTTTACCGGACGATACGGCGATGAATCGTTTGGCGAAGGTAACCGGCGGGGTCGCCTGGGCCGGTCGAGGGTCACCGAAACCGAGTTTCTTGCGAAGGGCATGACGTTGCTCGTCATTCATGACGGCGAACTCAACCTTAACCGAGTCGGCGCCCGGAAGTGCCTTCACCCCGGCTACCACATCGCTTGAAATCTTATCTTTCATCGGGCAGGTAGGAACAGTCAACGAGATACCAATGGTTACATCGCTGCCCTTAATATCAATCGACTTAATCATCCCCAGGTCTGTCAGCGGCTTCTTCAGTTCTGGATCATCTATCGTGTCCAGGACTTTTGTTACGGCATCTTTGGTAAGCATAACGGTCTCATCCTCGCTTGTACTGTTCTTCATCGCTACACAGGAAAGGGTCGACGGACCCGGTTTCCATATGGGCGGAATATACGTCATTCTCTACGGAATTAAAGCGGATTATGCAGCTTTTGTTCCCGGGCGGGCTACATTAGCCGCTGGGTCGGTGCCGTGCGTATGAGCCACGGGCGGAGTGGTCAGGGGGCTCCACCACCTCAGAGGTTGTCTCATGAGTCAGCCGTTTCGGTGGTTCCTTCGCCATCCGGAGGAGGTCGTGAGAACCGCCGGTTTCTTATGCGCTCTCTGCGCAACCGTTTAGAAAAGATCGCCGGGTCACAATCCCGACTGCGTCGAGATCAGGACCCGGCGAAACGAACCTATGAGACAGCCTCCTTCATGGTGGGGTGTCAGCATAAGTACTATTGACAAAACCGGTTTTTTGCTTATGATATGGAGGTCATATCACAGTGCTCGTCGGCTGAACGAGTTGTCGAGGCTCTATATGTCGACAGAGAGGAGAAATCAGTGAGACATTTCATAAGTCTTCTGTTTGCAGCCTGGCTGCTTGGCGGTGCGATTACATTCGCCCAGAATATTGACTGGAGCGGGAACTACGGCGGCTCTTACGAAGATGCCTGTCACGGCGTCAGGGCCGTGCCGGCGGGCGGCTATGTGCTGCTGGGCTACACGCAGACGACCGCAGCCGGGGATTGGATGATGTACCTCGTCCGTATCGACCCACAGGGCGACACGCTCTGGACGGCGTGCTATGCCAGTA
>JAUWMW010000080.1 GCA_030612965.1 bacterium | reverse complement strand
AAGAATTAAGACAACACAACGAGTCAGATATAGTAGGGTCGCTACGAGTGAATCGCAGCGGCCTTTCTGCTGTCGAGAGGCAAACGCGGGGGAGGTTGTCCCAGAAGCAGAAAGTAGCAGAAAGCAGGGCGGGTCCGTCTTCGAACCCACCACTGTCGGCAGGTTTGAAGACAAACCTGCCCTACGAAACTATGTCTTGAAGTTAACAGCGTAGATTGCCCCGGGTCTGTTAGGCCGACTAACTCTGTTCGCCCGAGTCGTCCCCATCCGTCAGGATATCCTCCACCAACGACATGGCGACACCGGAGAGCATTACCTCGACGCCGAGTTGAGTGAAATCGGATGAGATCAACTCGCGGTTCATGCCGCCATACAGCGAACATGACGCACCCCTCTCCACGACCAGTCCGGAAAGCTGTTCAGGCTTCTCGGAAACGAACGTCACCTCGCCCAGTTCATCAGAGACTACATACCCGGTGCAGTTGTGCAATTGCAGGTGTGAATTACCGGTGTACACAACCACCAGCATGCCGCGCGACTTGCCGAGCGTTACCTCGGGATATACCTGCAACACCAAAGATCGCCGGTCCTCTTCGTTGACCAGTTTGATGCGGTAATGATCGGTCTCGAAATTGACCGACTCTGCGGCGAGTACGGCGCCGATCTTGTCGGCGTCGCTTTTGTCGAAGTTAGCACTCATGGGTCAGCAACACCTGGTAAACCGTCACTCGGATTTCTTGTTGCTGTCGGAACTCGGCGGCGGATCGATCTTTGTGGTCGGTTTGCTGCTCGGCGTGTCGTCGAGAGAGCCCTTCAGTTCGTCCGTCGTCTCCTTAACCGACTTCTTAAACTCACGAATCCCCTTGCCCAGCCCCGATGCAATTTCGGGCAGCCTCTTGGCGCCAAACAACAAAAGTACCGCCACGAATATCAACAATAGTTCCGGCCAACCCAAGCCAAACATGGAACACCTCTCAAACCGTCAGGCAGGTTATAAGTACCACCATCGGAAATAGACAATGACCAGCAGCACTACCAGCACCGACATGAAGTTAATCTTCAAGGTCAACCCAAAGGTAAAGGAAATGGCGTAAAAATCAACCTTAAAGGTATCGCATCCGATCTCAATCGATTTGGTGAAAAGCGTCTTGGCGGCGCCCGGCGGCAGAAACGTCCCGATAATGTCACCGACCAACCCTCCAAAAACCGACCCCAGAATGAGGGCAATTACGATAAAGGTGAGTTCGCGCTTCTTCATTTACCACCTGTCCCGGCCACCTGAACACAGGCAGCCCTTACCGACTCAAACACCTTCAGCCCATCCACCGAACCGATGATACTTTCCACTGCTCGCTCCGGATGCGGCATCATCCCCAGAACGTTGCCTTCGCAATTGACGATCCCGGCGATATTGTTCAACGACCCGTTTGGGTTCGCCTCGTCCGTGACCTTACCCGTCCGGTCGACGTAGCGAAACGCCACCTGGCCATTTTCCTCCAACTCGCGGACCTCATCGTCATGGTAGAAGTAGTTCCCTTCTCCGTGCGCGATCGGAATCTTGAGAACTTGATGCTTACCGCAGGCATTGGTGAACCGCCCCGTGTTATCCTCCACCCGCAGGTAGACAAACCTGCAACTGAAACGAAGGTGGTGATTGCGCATGAGGGCGCCCGGCAACATGCCGCACTCGGTCAGCACCTGGAAGCCATTACAGATACCGATAACCATCCCGCCGGAATAGGCAAACTTGATGACCTCTTCCATTATCGGCGAAAAACGCGCGATGGCTCCGGCCCTGAGGTAGTCGCCGTAGGCAAACCCACCGGGCAGAACGACCAGATCAGAGCCGGCCAGGTCGGTTGATTTGTGCCACAGAAACTCGACTTCTTCTCTTAGAATGTGCTTTACGGCCGTGTACGAATCGTAGTCGCAGTTCGAACCGGGGAATGTGACCACACCGACTTTCACTAAGCTTTCTCCACTACGTACTTCTCAATAACCGGATTGGCCAGTAACTTCGAACAGACCTCATCGATCTTGCGATCGATATCTCCGGCGCTGTCATCAATCTCCAACTCAAAAAACCGGCCGGAACGCACTGAAACAAAATCGGTATATCCCATCTGGATCAGCGCCTTGTGGATCGTAACACCCTGAGGGTCAAGAACACCGTCCTTAAGTCTTACGTAAACAACCACTTTCTTGTTGTCACTCATCCAAACCTTTCCTGTCGCTTCGACGTCTCAAGTGCTGTCGACCGGCCACGCGACCGACACTGCGGCCGAACAGCCGGAAGAACTCCCTGACTATGCCGAACAATATATAGCCGCCGCAAAACGGAAACAACAACAGTCTGGGCCGGAAAAGTATCGCCGCCGCCGCAACCAGGAGCACCACCAACTTGGTGCGGTTCTCTGGATTAGTGAAACTGTCCGGGAGCGAGTCGTAACGTACTTGCGAAACCATAAGAAACGCAAACAGGATAATCATCGATACCAGAATCCGGTCAAAATGGAGTTCACCCCAAATGTCATCGCAGAAAATAATATACGACACCATCGCCACGGCCGCCGCCGGCACCGGCAACCCGACAAAATCCTTCTTCTCCTCCGTCTCGGCCAACATATTGAACCGAGCCAGACGATATGATGCCGCCATAATATAGACGACAGAGACCAACCAACCCCATTTACCCAGATCATTCAACTTGATGGCATAAACCACCACGGCCGGCGCCACCCCGAATGACAGAAAATCGGCCAGGGAATCAAGCTCCACCCCAAACTGGGAAGTGCCGCCGCTCAACCGCGCCACCTTGCCGTCAAGGGCATCCAGGAACCCCGCCAGAATGATCAGCCAGCAGGCGGTGGTGATATTGCCCTCGAAAGCGGACAGAATGGCCAGAAAACCACAGACGACGTTGCCCATGGTAAAGGTGCCGGGAAAGATGCCTCTATAGTTCGACATTCTTTGCCTGCGTGGAATCGTAAGAGCCGGCTTTGTTAAGTGCTCCGGGCAGGAAACCGATCACAGTCGCACCCCCTTTAACATGGTCGCCCGTGGTTACGCGAATATCAGAATCGGCCGAGATGTAAAGCTCGGCGCGCGAGCCGAACCGGATCATACCGAACCGCGCCCCGGCAGTAACAGTGTCACCTTGCTTCAAATGACACACAATGCGACGCGCAATTATTCCCGCAATCTGCTTCACGGCCAGACGATGTCCGGAGGGGGTGGTGATCCCGATCTCGGTGTTTTCGTTTTCATCCGATGCCTTATCGAGAAATGCCTTGAAGAACTTGCCGGGGTTGTACTTCACATATTCCACCGTACCGTCAGCCGGTATTCGGTTTATGTGTACGTCAAGGATCGACATGAAGATTGACACCTTCACAGCATCGCCACCGATGAAATCGTGGTGACCAATCTTCTCAACGCCAAGAACACGACCATCAGCGGGGGCAATCAGTATGCCGGGCTGTTCGTCAAAACGGCGCTCAGGATCACGAAAGAAGAAAATCGTGAACACCGTCAGCAGAGCAGCCAGGGCTGCCAGGACCGCCACAATACGGCTATCCCACCAAGTCGACAACAGTGCCAGACATAGCGTGCCGGCCAGCCCGATGAATATGAATACCAGACCTTCGCGTGCGATCATTTTCCAAACACCCTCTTGAAAACGGCATCGACATTGCGCACGTAGTACGCCAGGTCGAAACATTCCTCGATCTCGCGTTTACTCAAGTACTTCCCAATATCCGGATCATTCGAGACGTTTTCTCGAAACAGTCCCTGCCCGGCCACCGCCGCCATAGCATGGCGTTGAACCATGCGGTAGGCCAGATCGCGCGAGCCAATCAGGCCGGTCAGCTTAAGCAGCAATCGCTGCGAGAAGACCACGCCGCCTTTGTAGTAAACGTTTTCCAGCATCCTCTTACGGTCTACGACTAACCCGCTCAAGAGGCCGATAAACTTTTGCAGCCCGTAGTCAAGGACAATAGTCGCATCCGGCAGGATAACCCGCTCCACTGAAGAGTGCGCGATATCCCGCTCATGCCACAGCGGTACGTTCTCCATGGCCGCCAGCGAATAGCCACGCAGCAGACGCGCTATACCGGTGATTCGCTCAGCCGTGATTGGGTTCTTCTTGTGCGGCATGGCCGAAGAACCCTTCTGGCCTTTGGTGAACCCCTCAGCCATCTCACCTATCTCGGTGCGCTGCAAGTTGCGAATCTCAGTGGCGAATTTCTCCATGGACGTAGCTACCAAGGCCAGCGATGTCAGGTACTCGGCATGGCGATCTCGCTGAATCACCTGGGTCGAAACCTCGGCTGGGCGCAGTTTGAGTCGACGGCATACTTCCGTTTCAATCCTTGGATCGAGGTTAGCGAAATTCCCAACCGCACCCGAAATCATGCCGACCGAGATACCCTCGGTGGCTTTCTTGAACATCTCTCGCCGCCGGCTCAGTTCCGTATACCAAACGGCGAATTTCAGCCCGGCGGTGGTCGGCTCGGCGAGCACACCGTGGGTTCGTCCCATGCACAGGGTCTTCTTATGCTTAAGCGCTAGCGATTTGATCTGTTTGAGCGCCATGGCAAGTTTCTTGTCGATAATAGCCGAAGCCCGTTTGAGCGTCAGTGCCAGCGCGGTATCGAGCATGTCGGATGAGGTCATGCCGAAATGGAGATACTTCGCCTCCTCTCCGACGAACTCGGAAACTGATGTCAGAAAAGCTATTACGTCGTGATCGACTTCCGCTTCAATCTCGTTGATACGATCGATATCAAAGTCCGCCTTTTTCTCGATAACCTTGACCGCCTTGGCCGGAATCAGCTTGTGCCTGGCCATAGCGCGGGCGGCTTCGATCTCGACCTCCAGCCAGGTGCGGAACTTGGCCTCATCGCTCCACAACGCCCCCATTTCCGGCAGTGTGTATCTTTCTATCATCAGCCCTTGGCCGCCTTCTTGTAATCAGCGAGGAATTTCGCCAACCCGATATCGGTCAACGGATGCTTGATGAGCTTGGCAATCACGTTGTAGGGCATTGTTACGATATCCGCACCCATCAGAGCGGATTCCACGACATGCATGGGATGACGCGAAGAGGCTACCAGCACCTCGGTCTCGATATCGTAGTTGCGATAAATCGTGAGAATACGGCTGACCAACTCCATCCCGTCAGAAGAGATATCGTCCAGGCGACCGATGAACGGCGAGACAAACATCGCCCCGGCCTTGGCTACCAGTAGCGCCTGCGATGGTGAGAAAACCAGCGTGGCGTTGGTGTTGATGCCGCGCTCAGTGAGGCTTTTGATGGCTTTGAGCCCTTCGAGGATGGTCGGGATTTTCACTACTATATTGTCCGCAATAGCGGCCAACTCTTCGGCTTCTTTCAACATACCGTCATGCTCGGTGGCCAGCACTTCGGCCGACACCGGTCCCGATACTATCTTGCAGATTTCAGCCAGCAATTCGCGGTATGGCATCGTCTCCTTGGCGGCCAGCGAGGGGTTGGTGGTAACGCCGTCGAGCACTCCCATAGCAGCGGCGGATTTGATTTCGTCGAGATTGGCGGTATCAATGAAGAATTTCATCAGGCCTTTCCTTCGTCATATCCGACCGAAACAAGGTACAACCCGGCGGCCGGAGCGGTGAACACAACGCGTTCGGCAGTAGCGTTTTTTATGATATCCTCGAAGGACTCCAAAGTCAAGTTATGCTTGTTCCCATCCGGTTCCACTGTCGCCAGGTTCACCATCGCTCCCACCAACCCCCGCACCATGTGGTGCAGAAAGCGGTTGCCGCGGATTTCGTACACTAACAGCGTGCCCAGATCAAACCAGCGTGAATACTCAATGGTGCAAAGATTGTCTTTCTTGAGCGAGGCCGTCACACAGAAGGGACTAAAGTCATGCTCACCCATGACAACCTCAGCTGCGCGTCTTAGCCGCGTGGTGTCCAGTGAGCGTTCCCGGACCCAGCGCAAGTGACGATTGATCGCCGATCTTTGCCGTCCTATCAGATAACGGTATCTCTTGTAGCGGGCGGAGTACCGGGCGTGGAAATCCGCTGCCACCTCCTTAGCCTGTAGTATGACAATGTCGTCATCAAGATAGTGGTTGAGCGCCTCGCGGTACTTTGCCGGCGGCAAATGATGGTCGATGACGAAATTAGACACCTGCCCCAACGCATGCACGCCGGCGTCGGTGCGCCCGGCGCCGATCAGGTTGACCTCGCATCCGGTTATCTTCCTGACGGCCTCGGTGATCTCCCCCTGCACCGTGCGCGTATCGGCCTGTATCTGCCAACCGGCGTAGGCGGCGCCATCGTACTCAATGGTCAGTTTGATATTATGCTCAGCCATCTTATCTGGTTACTCCGAAAACCAAGACCACAAACAGTCCGGCGCCAATGCTGAACGACCATTCCCGGTGACCGAAGTGCGACCTTAGGTAACAGGTGCGGGTACGGTCGCTGCGATACCCACGGGCCTGCATGGCCTGTGCGATTTCGTCGGCCCGCTGAATCGCGGCCACGAATACTGGAATGATGATGAAGGTGGTTTTTTTCATGCGGCTGAACATCGAACCGGCGAAGTCGACCCCGCGAATCATCTGCGCTCGTTTCACGGCGGTGAATTCCTCGTACAGAATTGGGATGAAGCGAATCGCAATGAACAGGATCATCGATAGTTCGGACACCGGCAAACGAAGCTTTGCCAGCGGCCGAAGGAGCGAGCTGAACGCTTCGGCCAACTCCGACGGTGAGTTGGTGAGAGTCATCAAGAACGCTATAGACACAAACAGCACCAATCGCATTGAGTAGAACGCAGCCAGATGGATCGCTTCGGCGGTAATCTTCCACCCCAACAGATTCACTAATACGTCCGAGTCCTGTCCTGAGAACACCAGGTGGTAGGCCATGGTAATGAGCACCAACAGCAATATCGGCCTGAAGTTGCGGGCTAGGCTGCGCAATTTGATTCCGCTTGCCAGCAGCGCCGCAAGCAGGACCGTCATTATCACAGCATAGAACAGAATGGAATCGGTGAGCAGCGCCAGGGTAAGAACCAACATGATCGGCATCAGCTTGGATCGGGCATCCAGCCGATGCAGATAAGAGTCTAAGGGGCGATACTGCCCCAGGAGTACCGGTGCGTTTGTAAACATAGTTCAGCAAATCTCGTCTGGAAGGAAATATAACCGCGCGTCGGCGCCGAGTCAAACAGCTTAGCAGGTTGTTGAAAAAGTGATAATTCCGTCATTGCGAGCGAAGCGCGGCAATCTCCAATTGTTATGGGTCAGCCACTTAGAGATTGCCACGGCCACGCGAAACGCGTGACCTCGCAATGACGATTGCGGCGTTTTTCAGCAGCCTGTCAGAGACGTTTAATATCGGGCCGATCCAGGAGAGCGTTCTCTCTATATTGACAACCGGCGCACTTGGCCTCACGACGGCGACGGCGAACAGCCCGCCAAATCAGGTACCCGATGGCGGCGCCAAGCATCAGACCGATGATAATCTGCTGCCACAATATACTCATCAATACCCCACACGACTGAACAAGTGATAAACTGCCAACGAGGACAGGTACGCTATCGTCGTCATATATACAAATACAAAGGTCGCATAGAACCAGCGCCCGGCCTCTTGTCGGATGGTCACTAAAGTAGCCCCACACTGACAACACAGAGCAAAGAAGACCATGATTGACATGGCCACGGCCACACTGAAGACCGGTTGACCCGTTTTCGGTCCCGATTCCCACACCGCTCGTCGCATCTTATCGATCAGGGTGGACGATTCCTCATCGATGTCGGAGCCGAGATTATAGATAGTTCCCAGAGTAGCGATAATCACCTCACGCGCCGGGAACGAGGCCAGCACGGCCATTGAGATGCGCCAATCCCAACCCAGCGGCGTGAATAACGGCTCCACGGCGTGTCCGATACTCGCTAAGTAGGAATCGCGTATGTAAGCGCCGGCCAGATCGTTGTCCGGATCAGCCAGTGACTGCTCATGATGCAGATTCAACCGACGCAGATCGTACATTAACTGTGCGGTCGATGCATCTATGTTCGACCGGTTCGACTCGTTCTGAGAGAACTGGTCCAGAGCAGCCACGGTGGATATCCTACCGAGGACTGTCTGGTACTCAGACACAGCCAAATGCTGACCGGCGTCGTAATCGGAAACCGACGCGGCCAGTCTCGCCTCGCCGTCAGATAGCGCCGCCACGTACTCATTGTTCAGACCGGTTACTCGCCGAGCGTAATCGTCACCGACCTCGCTTGAATGCGGATAGTAGCTGAGCGCCCAGACAATAATCGTAATAGCGAAAATCACCGTACCTGCCCGGATTGTAAATAACCTGGCCCGGTGAAAGACCCGGATGACTACCGAACTGAGGGTCGGCACCTTGTACGACGGCATCTCCATCATAAACGTCCCGCGCTGTGTCTTCAATAGCGTCTTCTGGAGCACAAAGGACACAATGACCGCGACTATGAGACCAAGCAGGTATAACATAGTCAGGACCAGCCCCTGCAAGTTGAAGAGACCGAAGTAAGTTACGCTGGGAACAAAAGCGGCAATCATGATAGCGTACACCGGCAGGCGTGCCGAACAGGTCATCAACGGCGCCACCATAATCGTGATCAGTCGGAGCTTTCGATCTTCTATCGTGCGCGTAGCCATAATCCCCGGCACGGCACAGGCGAACGACGACAACATCGGGATGAAGCTCTTTCCCGACAGGCCGCACCAGCGAAACATGCGATCAACCAGAAAGGCTGCCCGCGACATGTAACCGGAATCTTCCAGCAGAGCAATAAACAGAAACAGAATGAT
>JAUWMW010000092.1 GCA_030612965.1 bacterium | reverse complement strand
GTCAGGTATTTCACACTTACGCCGCGAGTCGACCGTCGAATCTTCACCACCGCCATGTCCAGTCCGTCGGCCGAGGTTCCGGAGTTCAGACCCAGCATGGTCAGTTGCTTTCGGTTGACTATTCGGGGCAGACACATCCTTCATAGAACTAACGCACGGTGGATCTGTCCAGCTTGAACTTGATTCCCGAGACACGACTTAACGACGCCTGCAGTTGTCTTCGGTCGATATCACCACGATTGACCGCATCATAGAAGAAATCGTAAGCTCTCATAGCCGCCTCGTAGTCACGGCCGAACAGCAGGATGTCATGACCGGCGTTGAAGGCCGCCACCGTCCGTTCGCCGATATTTCCGAGAGCGGCCGCGCCCGCCATAGTCAGATCGTCGGTGATCACGGGACCATCAAAGGCGAGCATCTGTCTTAGCAGCGAGTTAATGATCTTCCTGGAGCCGGTCACGATTTCGTTTCCAAAGGCTACCATGCGCAGGTGCGTGGTCATCACCATATCGGCGCCGTGTTCTATCCCGGCGGCGAACGGGATCATCTCGCGCTGGCGCCAGACGAGCTCATCGTAGTCAACCACCGGCGTCTGAAGGTGAGGGTCGGCCACTGCCGCGCCCAGGCCGGGGAAATGTTTGAGGCAGGAGAGCAGGCCTGATTTTCTGGCTACATCGACAGCCTTTTCCACGAACGGCGCCACCTCTTCAGCGCTGTCGCCGAAACAGCGATCCTTGAGACACTCATTGGCTGAGTGCAGGTGGATGTCGGCGACCGGAGCCAGGTTGAGATTGATCCCGACCGACTCCATGAAGGCGGCGGCGCGATAGTAGTCCTCCGCGAAATGCTCCAGTTCACGGTTGCTGGCATAATCTGAGGCAGCCCGAAACTCAGCCGGCGCCTGGCGCAGCCGACAGATCCGGCCACCCTCCTGGTCGACGGCAATAAACGGCGTGGCTCCCTGTTTGAACTGTGAGTAGATGCGTTCGATGTTGTCGCTGACTTGTTGGTGCGTGACGCAGTTCTCTTCAAACAGGATGACTCCGCCGATATGCTCCTCGGCGATGAAGTCCAGAAAATCGCTCGGCGGTCTCGAACCATCGAAACCGATCAGAAAAAGCTGCCCGATTTGTTTGAGCGTATCCTGCATGTTATCTGTCACCCAATTACTATATTCATTCGTTGTTTTCTGTCTAAATGGAACGAACCAGATTTCGTCCTTCGCCTTTGGCTCGGTAGAGCGCCTGATCGGTCACCGAGACCAGTTCTTCGTGAGATTTGCCGTTCTCGGGGAAGGAACTGACGCCGACCGACACCGTTACCTTGACCCGTTGGGCGGACCCGGCTTCGATAGAGGCTGCTTCAATCTGAGCGCGAATCCTTTCACCAATCTTCTTAGCCTCGATCAGACCGGTCTGAGGCAGAATAACAGCAAACTCCTCACCGCCGTAGCGCGCGAATATATCGACGTCGCGGATACATGTCTTTATGATGGCCGAGAGATTGCGCAGGACCACATTGCCGGCTTCATGGCCGTAGCTGTCATTGAGCTTCTTGAACCAGTCGATATCTACCATCACCAGCGACAACGGCAGGTCGTAGCGAAGAGCCCGCCGTTTTTCCTCTTCGAGCTTCTGCACGAAGAAACGATAGTTGTAGGTCTCGGTCAACTCATCGGTTGTGGTCAATTCCTCGGTGCGTTTGTGCAGCTCAGCGTTCTCCAGAGCCAGGGCGGTCGATCTCGCCACGACTGAAAGCATCTGGACGTGTTTTTCTCCGAAGTAGCCGACCTCATTCGACTCGGCGGCTAGTACACCGTTGACCGTTCCATGAGAGACGAGGGGAACCAGCATCACTGAGCGGGTGTCGTCGGCCAGGGGTGTAAAATCGTCGCGGTTAGCGATGTCGTTGATCGATACCGACTCACCTATTTTGCAGACGCGAGCCAGCAGTTCGGCGCTGTCGAGATCGATAGCTTTGAGGTGATAGTTGTTGCGGCCACGTTCCGATCGGGCGCGATAGTAGCAGTTGCCCCGGCGATCGCGAAAGATCAGAGCGTGACACCGGTATTGAAGAACCTCGCCGACGATTCTCACCACTTCCTTGACAACTCCGTCGGTGTCCAGTATTGAGGCCAGAATACGAGTGTTTTCATAGATCATCTCCAGTTGCGCCTGCGACTTCTCCAACTCCGAGGTCCGTCTGTTGAGGGTGTTGAACAGTTTCAACAATCGTTTTTCGCTTCGACGCATATGCTCCGAAGCATATGAAATGGTCGAGAAGAATGCCACCACGAATCCCATCCGTATCGACAGGTCGAACATCGTCTCAAAACCGAGCGCCTCACGGGTCACCACCAGGTAGCTGGCAATTATGACTGCCGTCACAATACCGGCAAACCAGAAGGTCAATACATAAGCCGCCACCGAGACGGTAAGGTAGTACATAAGGTAGAAAGAGGAGTTGATGCCGCCGGTGTACAGGATCAGTGTCGGTATCAAGATCAGATCGTAGATGATAGTCGAGAAGTAGGCGAGTTTCAGGTCAAACCGCCCTTTTACAGCGGCGTAAAGCACGCCCAGATGAATCACAAAAGTCCCCAGCACAATCTGAAACAGCAGCCGATCGGCGCCGTCATAGCTGCGCAAAGCAAACCAGCCCAGCGCCGCCAACATCATGACTCTGGTCAACAGGTAGACCCGGTCAACTCGTGGCAGGAGCGTTTTATGTCTGTCCAAAAACAGTTTCATGAGCAAATTCCGCGTTATTCAGCATTATCGGCGGATTTCTGCTTATGTTGATGAGTATTGCAGAAAGACCGTCTCGCCCGCCACAAGAACAAGGTTACCCAAGTCATGGTGAGCGGAGTCGAACCATGAGCCTTAGTAGGTCGAACCCCCTGTGGTTTCGACATCTACACAACACTACCAGGTGGCTGCAAGTGAAAGCACGAAGTTTTTTGGTGGCATTTGTCATCCCGACTGAGTTTATTGCGGCAACTTTGGCTGTATGAGGACGTAAACCGTTTGTAATGCGCCACGTTGACGAAACCATGAACCGTCGTTCACCAAAGCATTTCTGTGCTGTCGTAGCTGCACTGTTGTGTGCAGCGACCGCTATCATGCCCGCCCAGGCCGCCAATTTCCTCAAAGGTGACCACGTCCACCTGACTAGTCTACACCAAATAGATGGTGACGTGTACGCAGCCGGGGAAAAGGTCACAGTCGATGGGTCCATTGACGGCGATCTGTTGGCGGTAGGTGGATCGGTAACTTGCACCGGCGAAATCACCGGGTCGCAAAATATCGGCGCCGGAGAGTTTTCCCACACCGGTCGCGTTGACGGATCCATCCGCGTGTTTTGCGGCGAGGCCGAGATCGAGGGATATGTCGGCCGCTCAGTTCTGTTCATGGGTAACATCCTGAAAGTGCGGCAAGCAGCTATTATTCGCAAGGATCTCAATGTCTACGGTTCTCGTGTCGATCTGGCCGGCACCGTGATGGGGAACGTCAAAATCAAGGCGGACCGGATCAAGATCAGCGGGCAGATCGATGGTGATGTTGTGCTTGATGCCGATGAGTCGATAGAGATTCATGCACCGGCTGTCATCCGCGGCAACCTCACTTACTCAGGCGCGGAAGAACTTGATCTGGAAGCTGCCGGGGTGACAGTGCTGGGTGAGGTCACTCGTCTGGAACCAGAAGATGAAGTGGATGCAGATGCCCAGGAAGCCGAGGGCTTGACCAACACGGTATTGCGGTTTTCGCGTTTGTTTGCCGCCTTTCTCTTTGGCCTGATACTGATCTGGCTCTGTCCCGCCTATCTTCAGGAGGCGTTCGTACAACTGCACCGACGTTTCATGGTTAGTGTCGCCACCGGTTTGCTGGCCGGCGGCGTGGTGGTTATGAGTGTGCTGGTGTTGCTGGTGGCTGTAATTCTGAGTGTTGTCGGACTTGTTATGTCGTCGGGCGACCAGGCCGCCGCCGGTGCCGTGCTCCTGATCTTCTCCACCCTGATGTTGCCGATCACCAGTTTTGCCGTTGTCTCCGGAGGCGTGCTGTTTTATGCGGGCAAACTGCTGCCGGCGTTTCTGGTCGGGTATGGACTCATCCGCATCTTCAAACACCAGCCCAGGCAACTGGGCAAATGGCAACTGCTGATCGGTCTGGCGTTCATAAGCGGCTTCTTTGCCATTCCAGTAGTCGGGATGCTGTTCTATCTGGCAGCCGGCATAATCGGCGCGGGGGCGATAATTCTCGGTATCCAGAACCGCCGTCGAAACGGTTCAAAGGCTATCACCGTACCCGATTTTGCTCAACCGGGAACCCCACCCCCGTTGACACCCAAAGAATAGCTGCAAAGGGGGCAAAGTCTTGTAGGGCAGGATCCCTGCGATCCTGCCGGTCTGTCTGCAAAGGGACTAAAACCCCCAGACGCTCCCCCGCCCCCGTGGGTCCGAGGCGCCCGTCATTAGGCCATCTTCGGTGATATACACCGCCTGCAAATCGCTGTACGCATTCCGTTCTTTGATATTGTGGCCGCGAGCAATCAGCCCCTGGATGGTATTGATGTCGAACCGTCCCTCCTCTAGATAAAGTAAGTCCGGCAACCACTGATGATGAAAACGAGCCTCAGCCGCCGTCTCAGACAAACTCAAGTGAAAGCGTGTAAAGTTCACAATCGCCTGGGCCACCACGGTGATGATCTTGGAACCGCCGGGGCTGCCCAACACCATGAACGGTTGCCCATCTTTGAGCACCAGGGTAGGTGACATCGAAGAAAGCATCCGTTTGCCCGGCTCAATCTTATTGGCCTCTCCTCCGATCAAACCGTACCGGTTGGGATGACCGGGCTTGATCGAGAAGTCATCCATTTCGTTATTCAAGAGAAAACCGGCCCCCTGGACAACCAGTTTGCAGCCGTAAGCAGCGTTGAGCGTATAGGTGATGGCGACCATGTTGCCGGCTGAGTCGCAAATGGAATAGTGCGTCGTCTGATCCGACTCGCTGGAGATCGCGGCGCCGGCGCTTACTTGCTGCGATGGTGTGGCCTGGTCATTGTCGATCAGACCGGCGCGGCGTGCCAGGTAGTGTGGCGCCAGAAGTCCGGCAGGGACATCGTAGAAATCCGGATCACCCAGATGCTCGGAGCGATCAGCAAACGACAGCCGGGCCGCCTCGGCAAAGAGATGGACATACTCAACCGACTCCGGCGACAGGGTGGTGAAATCATACGGCTGCAACAGCGACAGTATCTGTCCGATACAGAGGCCTCCGGAACTTGGCGGCGGCATCGAATAAACCGTCAGTGAGTCAAATCGGAAGGCGATCGGTGTCCGCCATACCGACTCGTAGTCTTCCAGGTCTTCGTGACTGATCAACCCGCCGTGCTCCTGCATGCAACTCACGATCTTGTCCGCAACCGTCCCCCGATAGAAGCCGTCCGGACCTTCACCAGCGATAGCGTACAGGGTGCTCGCCAGGTCCGACAACACCAGACGACCACCAACGCTCGGCGTCTTCCCGCCCGGTCGAAACAGTTCGGCGGTGGATTCGAATCGGGTCAGGCTTTCTCTATGTTCGGCGATCGATGCAGTCAGGTAATCGTCTACCAGGAACCCGGCATCGGCCAGTTGCGCCGCCGGAGTCACCAACTGTTCCCAGGGCAGTGAGCCGTGTCTCTGCCATAGTTCGTACAGGCCGGCCACCGTGCCGGGGACCCCCGCCGCCAGAGCACCGGTGGTGGAAGCGTCCGGGCGCACCTGGTCGTCGTTATCGAGATACATCTTCTCAGACGCCCCGGCCGGGGCGGTTTCGCGGAAATCGAGTGCCTCTACAAGCCCACTGTGACCATCACGGATCAGAGCGAAACCACCACCACCGATATTGCCCGCCTCGGGATGAACCACGGCCAGGGCAAAGCCCACCGCCACGGCGACATCGAAAGCATTCCCTCCCGCAGCGAAGATTTTCTCACCCACCTGCGTGGCAACAGGCGCCGCCGTGACCACGATTGCCCGTTCATAGTAGCGTGATAGTTCGATCCCCGCACAACCGCATAGTTGCACCAGAAGCAGGATCGTTATAAATGTCGAGACAAATGCCGCTGTGCGTGATTCTCTGGAAAGCATGACCGCTTCCTGTCGACCCTTACCGCCTTTCGAGGAGGAAAACGTATCCGTCGGGAAAACTGACCCGAAGCGCGATGCCGTCCTTGAGTTCTTTGGCGGTGGTTCGGATCGGTTTGCCTTCCTCCCGGTCAAACAGGTTGGTGAGCTTGACGCGGGGAGGTTTGAATCCGACCGCTTTGAGGTCGGCCTTCACGATTATCTCTTTACTGCCGCGCTCGATGCCGTCGGACAAATCACCCGGTGGCGGCGCAACTACAAACATCAGACCCTTCTTCTCCCCCATCTGAAAAGCGATATCAACCGAAGGATCGCTGCAATAGACGAAGGGCACAATCCCCTCACCCTGCAAGACTGTTTCCAGGAACGAGAGCTTGGAGTGGTTGCCCCCGGAAGCGATGTCAAAGGTGAAAAAATACAGATTCCCTTTGAAGCGTGACGAGGACACACCGACCAGCTTGGCGCCGTTCTTGCACAACTTCCTGACCTTGGAATCGTCGGTGGTGCGGATCGTACCGTAGACGTAGGTCGGGAAAGATATATTCTTGTACTGGGCGGCGCCGATTCCGTTGTCGACAGTGGTTTTGATGCGGAAATGATTGGCCAGGATCTTACAGTCTCGCATTTGATCGTCATAGCGCGGCATCAGGCCACACATCACCACCGTTACACCGGACTTGACCAGATCAACGATAGCCTCCTGATCTTCTTTCGCCATTACCTCTGTCGATGGGATGAACACCAGCCGGTAGTCTTTAAGAGTCTCCCACTCACGGTTCTCGCGGACACCAAAGTTGATTTTGAGACGCATCAGATCGCGACAGAAGCCAGCGGTGGAGTCATCCAGCAGCCGAGGGACATAAGGGAACAACTTCTTACCCGAAATCATCCTCATCCAGTCGTAGAGCCGGTTGCCGACAACAGCCACGTGCTCGACCGACTCCATATCTTCCAATCCCACTTCCGCTAGCGCCGTATTGCAATCCCTGATCACACTGTAACCATCGGATATGGTACCGTCATTATGCAAAGGCGCACCGTGCCAGTGGTCCCGATCCACAAACATGTAGTGATTGAGCCCCTTGAAACCGGCAGCCAGGCTGGCGGCCAGATAAAAACGTCGCCGATGAGCTGCGATTGGAGCTATTAGTTCCTCGCGCTCCGGATCTTGCGCCTCCGAACCGGAGGTGAACGAAGTGGCGAAGGCAAATCCGTATTCGGAGCGGAGAAAACGAGCCTTCACGGTCAGATCGAAATAACTACCGCCCGGGAAAACATTGGTACCGAGAAAAGGGGAACGATCCTCAGGAATCAGATTGAATGCCGGCAGGAGGCTGCCCGGTTGGAAATAGAGTGAACGAAAGATCAGCGGTTCGACAGTGTAAGCAGTGAAAACATCCTCAAGGGTCTCCAGGTAGGTCGTCAGAATGTGCTGGCGGAACTTCATCCAGTCGATCACTCTGACAAACTGCTTAGGCTCCAGATCGTTGAACTTGCGGGGAGGTTCGACCGAATCAAAACCGCTGTTCTTCTCGCGGTAGGCCGCGTTGAGCTTCTTGATGTCGCCATAGAGGCTCTCCAGGAAAGGTCCATAGTGCTCGGCCAGCACCTCGGGATTGTAATCTGCACTGTCGGGCTCCAGAAGCCGACCAAAGGAGGTCTCGTAGTCCAGTTCAACCATAAAAATCGGCCCTCGCGGGTGGACGTAATTCTTGGTTGTCTCGATGAAGTTCTTGAAGAAGTTCTTGACATGGAACAAGTATGTCTTATGCAGATAGCTCGGCAGGTACCCACCATCCACGCCACAATCGTCGGGAAGTTTCCGCTCCAGTCCGGCGGCGTCGCGCGCGAAGGCCTTGAGATCATTGAAGACGAATTTCGGCAGACCACCATTCTCCAACTGACCACGTACAATCGGTCCGGGTCGCAGAATCACCTTGAACCCGAACTCCCGAGCCAGTTCGAGAAATACAATCAAGTCCTTGGAAGGATCAGTAACTCCCGAAAAATCGAGGTGTTTTCTTTCGTCCTGGTGGACATTCCACGGCACTGCCGTCGCGATAATGCGAAACCCGGCCCGCTTGATTCGTTCGAAACAGATGGACCAGTACCGCTTGTCGATTCTGAAGTAATGCATCTCAACCGAGAACGGTTGATATGTCTCCTTGCCGATAGAGAACTTGTT
>JAUWMW010000345.1 GCA_030612965.1 bacterium | reverse complement strand
AAGAACAAAACATTGACCGAGGACCAGCCACTCAATCCGATCTCGCCCTATGCTCTGTCCAAAGCCGTGGCCGAGCAGGCTTGCCGCTACTACCAGAGTCGCCATCGCCTGCCGGTGGTGGTGGCTCGCTCGTTTCCGCATACCGGTCCTCGCCAGTCGGACGATTTCGTCGTACCTTCGTTTGCCCGCCAGATTGCAGTTATAGAAGCTACGCGCAAGAAACCGATTATCAAAGTCGGCAACCTATCGGCGCGGCGGGATTTCTCCGATGTCCGCGACATTGTTCGAGGATATCGCCTGTTGTTGCAGAAGGGTAAGCCGGGGCGGGTTTACCATCTCAGTTCAGGGCGGACGGTCAGTATCGAGTCGTTACTGAACCGGCTGCTTTCGTTATCGTCAGGGAAAATCAAGGTTTCGGTGGATAAAGCGCGCTTTCGCCCGGCCGATATCCCGATTCAGCGAGGCAGTAACCGGCGGGCCGTTCAAGAGTTAGGATATGGAAGTCGATATAGTCTAAATACGACCCTTTGGGACACATTGGAATACTGGAGACAACAAGTCCACGCTTGAACTCGTGGTCGAGGTCAGGAGTACAAAAGAAATGGCCGCTAAGAAAAGCAAACAGCCCCCAAGATTAACCGAACTGATAGACAAGATCAAGGCTCGATCCGCTCAGGTTGGCGTGATCGGTCTCGGATATGTCGGCTTGCCGCTGTCGATGGAACTGGCCCGGGTCGGGTTCAAAGTCACCGGATTCGATGTTTCCAAGCCGTTAATCAAGCGGCTCAACGCCGGCAAATCCGATATCGATGACGTCCCCGACAGTATTGTCAAGGAGATGGTCTCCTCCGGCTATTTCCGAGCCACCGATGAGGCTAAGAAGTTGTCGAAGATGGATACTATCTCGATCTGCGTCCCCACGCCGCTCTCCAAGACCAAGGACCCGGATGTCAGCTACATTCTGGCCGCTATGGACGAGGTTAAGAAGCACATATCCAAAGGAACGCTGGTGGTATTGGAGTCGACTACTTATCCCGGCACTACTGAGGACCTGATTCTGCCGCTGCTGGAAGAAAGCGGCATGAAAGCGGGGGTGGATTTTTTCCTGGCTTTCTCGCCCGAGCGAGTGGACCCCGGAAACCCTGTCTATACTACCAAGAACACGCCGCGCGTGGTCGGCGGTATCACCCCGGCCTGCACCCAGGCGGCAAAGGTTTTCTATGAACAGACGATCCCGGATATCCATGCCGTTTCCTCGACCCAGGCCGCTGAGATGGTCAAGCTGTTGGAGAATACTTTCCGTGCGGTCAATATCGGTCTGGTCAACGAGGTGGCCGTTATGTGTGACCGACTGGGTGTCGATGTCTGGGAGATTATCGACGCCGCCGCCACCAAGCCGTTCGGGTTTATGCCGTTCTATCCCGGTCCCGGCCTGGGGGGGCACTGCATCCCGATCGATCCCCACTACTTGTCGTGGAAGCTGAAATCGCTGAACTATTACGCCCGCTTTATCGAGTTGGCCGGAGAGATCAACAGCCAGATGCCGGTATATGTCGTCAACCGGATCGCCGAAATGCTTAATCGCGAATTCGCGCGATCCATTAACAAGTCGACTATCTGCGTCCTGGGCGTCACCTACAAGCCTGATATCAAAGACACTCGCGAGTCACCGGCGTTGGATGTTATCAAGCTGCTTGAGGACAAGGGTGCCCATATTCTGTTCAACGACCCGTTTGTGGCCGAGATCGACTGGAACAAGACCAAGCACAAATCGCGCAAACTGACTGCTGAGCTTCTGAAGAAGGCCGACCTGACCGTGATCCTGACCCACCACAGCCAGTATGACTACCA
>JAUWMW010000076.1 GCA_030612965.1 bacterium | reverse complement strand
GACCGGACACATCGGAGATAATAAGCCGCCCCATACTGTTGACGACTTCCACACCGCCGACAATACCGCGCATGTCGACATCGCAATGATTGGCGTTAAGTTTGACTCCGTTGTCAAACCCGGCCACGTAGACCCTACCGTGCGAATTGCGGCAGTTCAAGGGGTTGTCGGTCGGTGCTTTGATTTCAACGGTGGCACTGACCACTCTGGTCTGCGGATCGGTCAATTGCGGCAGGACTGTTTCGACGTAGACGGCATTGGACTTGTTATGGATTCTCAGGTCAATACGTTCAGCCAAAATCTCGGCTTCGTCGGGAGCCTCGGCGGCGATCTCGATTTCGGCGCTGACCAGGATCCAGTCACGGTCCCAGCCTTCAATCTCGAGGGATCCAAAAGAGTTCATTACGTAGATCGGTGTTATGGCCGATGTGGTGCGGGTGCTGTCGACGATCTGGAGCCTTAGCCCGGTTTCACCTGACTTGTGATGATAGACTATCCGCTTATCTCCGACCTCAGCGAGTGGCCGCGGCGGAACCGGGTCAACGGGGCTAACGATGGTCGCTCCAGGCAGGCGATGTACCCTTGGCGGCATGGACGGAGCCGGTACCGCTCCGATTTCGTACAGCTCGATATCCTCCAGCGCGTCCGTGAGACCTTCAAGCTCTTTCAAGTCCAATTCAATAACCAGCGGTTCCAAACACTCCCCCTGGCCGATCCTGACAACCACCGCGTGTTGGCCGGCCGCTCTCTCTATGTTCGCCGTCACGATCGCAGCTTTGATATACTGCTGCACAATCGCCGAGGTCACTTTGTCGGCGGCGAACCGCTCGGTGATATCTTCTTCAAGTTGAGTATTCAGCATATCCAATTCGCGGAGTAAGCTACTGGTCAGGCGGCAGATCCTCAAGTCCGAGGAAACATCGGCGCTTCGGCGGGATGGCTTCTCTTGAGTCTTCTCCTTAAGTCGCTTGGCTAATTCCTCCTCTTGCAGCCGCAGTTCATCGTGGAGTCGAGCCAGATCCTTACTTAGTTGGGTGAAGTCGCTGAAATAGGCGCTATCGCTGAGACTGAGGGAGATTTTCCTAAGCTGCTCCTGAAGCTTCTCTGCGTGCTCCTGATGGAAATCAGAGAAGTACCGATCGTAGTCCTCGGATAGAACCTGAATTTGATTGAGGAAGGCCAGGTAGTCGCCGGCTAGTTCGCGCGCATCGCTCTTGAGCACAACTCTAACCCGACCCGGTGACGAATCGTCGTCAGGTGGTCGCGGAGGAGCTGCTTGAGTCCATGCCTCGGCAACCAGAGTCAGAGTCAGAGCAGCCACCACCAAGAGCCAGGCGAACAGTAACCACCATGACCGCCGATCGAGTGCGGCCGCTTTGGTGTGGCCGTTCTCGCCTCGATTGACATCCCACGGGTCCGCGCAGTACCGCTGTCCACGGTCGCGAAGGGATTCGGGGGTATCGTTGCTGTCAGACCTGTAACTCATACACACCTGGTGTAGTGTACCGAAAACATATTCACACTGCTACTCTGGGCGTTCTACCGCCCGTATTATAGTACGCAACTTAGTCGGCGTGGTTTCCACCTGACTGGCCTAATATGTTCCACACATCCGAAATGGCAACTGGTTTTTGTGCTGGTTCAACCCAGCGACTTTGGTCGAGTCGGGTGTGCAGAATCTGCACAATCCTGCCGATACTAACGATAACTGATTTACCGGTGGGTGGTGAAGCGACCGGGTGCGTCCGTCAGGCATCAGTGAAGCCAGGCTGACGCCGGAGACAAAATGGCCGTTAAGGCGAAAATGAAATCTGTACCCGCCCGAAAACCTCAAGCGTGCCGCATGAGTGCCGGCAGGTTGTTGAGATACTCGAAGCGAAGGGCAGAACAGCAACTTCCTGGCGCTACGAGTCATTCCCGCGCAGGACGGAATCTGTTTGAATCAACGGGTCACCGGATGCCCGCTTTCGGAAGGGTTGAAAAACCCCCCGTAACAAGGTTGCCTGAGTCAATAGAGCCGGTGTTGTCAGGCGATTCGCATGACAGCCCTGAGGTTCGAGGGATGGAGGCTGCAACCCTGGAGGCAGCATGTCTTGGCGCCATCCTGATGCTGGGCCGGACCTCGGTTGGTTCGGTTCGCGAGCTCACAGATCTGGCTCTTGGCGAGAGTCTCAAACTAACCTCAAGCGAGATCGGTTTCCTGGCGCTTGTCAGTGATGACGGCGCGTCACTGACGATCCCGAGTTGGTGTCGGCCCAGCGGTCGAGAGAAACTGATTGCTGATCGTGCCCTTGTCTGCTCGCTGGCTTCAGCCGGCTCCTGGGCGGATGCCGCCCGCACCGGCGAGATCGTCATTACCAATGAACCAGTCACCGCCGATCCGCTCAAACGAGGTTTTCCCGGAGCGCAAGGATCTATCGAGCGCCAGATGAGTGTGCCGGTCTTCCACCACGAGATCGTTGTGGCGGTGGCCGGGGTGGCCAACAAAGCTACTCCCTACACGGCCGATGATGCGCGCCAGCTCTGCCTGCTGGCGGAGGAATCCTGGCGACTTGTTCAGCGTCAGCGTGATCGAATCGCTCTGGAGGAAAGTGAGAAACGGTATCGCCTGTTGGTCGATTCCATGAACGAAGGTCTCGGCGTGTTCGATGAGAACTGTAACATCACTTATGCTAACGATCGTTTCTGCAAGATGCTCGGATATTCCCGAGGGGAGTTGGAAGGAAAGTCAGCGGCGGTTTTCCTCAATGATAACGATCAAGCCGAGTTCTACGACCGTATTGCCCACAACAAGGATGAAGGCTACCGGCCATACGAAGTGGCGTTCAAAGCGAAGAGCGGTTACAACCTTCCCGTCATTGTTTCTCCTCAGGCGTTGTTTGATGCATCCGGCAATTTTGTCGGCAGCTTCGCGGTAGTGACCGATGTCTCCCATCTCAAGCGGACCGAGGCACGGCTTCGCGCCACCAACCGACAACTGGACGCGGAACGAGGGGCTTTGAGAGAGAAGAACATCGCCCTCAGAGAAGTCCTGTCTCAAATCGAAGATGAAAAAAAGCAATTGCAGCGACAGGTTCAATCCAACGTCGACCGTATCCTGATGCCGATCATTCAGAGTTTGAAGAACCAGGCCGGCATCAATCACGACTACGTGGATTTTCTCGAGACCTGTCTTGACGGTGTTACCTCCCCCTTCATTCAGCAATTGGACCGAGAGTTTGCGCGGTTATCACCCCGTGAACTGGAAATATGCAACATGGTGAAATCCGGTCTGTCGACCGGGGCAATCGCCGAAGCGCTGCACACATCAATACATACTGTCCACAACCAGCGAAAGCAGATCCGGAAGAAATTGAAAATCGCCGGTGAAGGGACCAATCTACGAGCTTTCCTACAGGCGGTCTGAGGCCGATCTTGCCGGGACAGTTCCCGTTATGACTTGAGCGCCCCCCTTGAGGATCGATAAGATTGGCTATGTCAAGTAGCCAATCGGTACCTGTTTATATCCTATTCAGCCCAAAGGGAGGCGACCGATTCAGGTTAGTAGAGACTGGTTGAGATATCACTGGTACACGAACTGCCAGGAGCACTAAACTGGAAAGAGGATGTTGACGCCGTTTACGAAACAGAGCAACCGTGTCGCGACATCAGTTCTTTGGTGCGGGGGCGATCGATCGGGCCGCAAACGGGGGCTGGCGGCCCACCGATTGATTCGGGAGACGGGGGTGTTGAACATCTTTTCGTTCTTGGATTCTCCCGGACAGTTTGGGCAAAGGAGGCTAGTCGGGGTCGATAACGCTATTCGTAGCGGCGGCGTTAGTATCGCTGATTCGGATCTGCAGAACCCCGGAGCCAGGGACGGCAGGTGTGAGGACGCGACCGTAGCACTTTCAAAGTGGGGCTATGCGGTCAGACCAAGGAGGGAGGCTGGGGTCGGTTGGCTGCGTCGGTTCGCCCGTCAGGACGAGCCTGATCCGTCGGACAACTGCCCTTGCCCCCACCTATTTTCATGCAGTGATCCTGGCCCAAACGAAACATCTGTTCTCTGCAATAGCTTTCCATCGTGGGCAGGAACAGTTGGTCGGAGCGGCCCAGACACAACACCTGTGACCCAACATCCGCCGCTCCGATCGCTAAGTCGGCGGTCTGGAATCATGGAACACTATCGTCTTGACCATAAGCTAAGGGGGCCAGGTTCAAACGACATGGGGGCTATGGGGGTAGTTCACACGGAGATGTCGTCCGAACCGAGCGTTGACCGCCGGTGCTACGCATCAAGCACTAACCGGCACCAGGGGGCGTCAGACGGGGGGCTTTCGGCACACACTAAGAGGGGGTTGAGCAGACAGGGTTAGGTGCGTGCACAATCCAGGCAAAGGTGGGGAGGCCAAACACCTCCCCACCCCTTGCTGATGCTACAAACAGTACGACCAGGAGATTAGGTCTCCCGGAATGAGTCTTGGCTGGAATTAGCTTTCACTGATTCGAATCCTCTTGCTGCACTGCGCGCGGGTTTTAGCGGACTACCCGCGCGCTTTTTTTATGCGTATCTATGAGCACAGGGTGGTCCTCAGTCTTGTAGGTCAGGTCCTTTCGCCGGTCACGTAGTGTTTTTCTGTCCATCGGTCTCAACAGGACCGGCTTGTGACCGATACATGTATAAAGCCGATTATCGACGGAACAACATGGACAACGACATCTTCCAGCAAATCCTGAAGGAACACAAAGAACTCTCCTCACTGCCACAGACCCTTTCCGAGGTGCTGCGCGTGGTCAGAGACGACAACGCCTCCACCAGAGATCTGGCCGAGGTGCTTTCCCGAGATCCGGCCATGACAACCAAGGTTCTGCGGATCGTAAACAGCCCCTACTACGGTGCGGGGCGGGAGATCACAACCCTGACTCAGGCCGTCATGACTTTGGGGATGCGGGCGGTTTCGGCTCTGGCTCTATCCACTTCCATTTATGATCTATCGGGCAAGTGGCAGGTCACGATCGACCGACAGCGCTTCTGGCGGCACTCGCTGGAGGTGGCTATGGCGGCCCGCATGATCGCGCGCGAGAGCGGCTACGCTTACCCGGAAGAGGCGTTTGTCTGCGGTCTGTTGCACGATATTGGTATCCTGATTCTGGAAAAATCCTTCCCGGAGAAGTTCGAGCGAATATGGAAACAGGTTGAAGCCGGTGAGGATATCGCCGAACTGGAGGAGCGCATCTGGGGCACCAACCATGCCCGGGTCGGCCAGTTTCTGCTCGAGCAGTGGGGCGTACCATCAGTGATTTGTGATGCGGTCGGCCATCACCACAGTCAGATTCTTACTCAGAACAATGATCCGGAACTCAGGCCGGCTCAGATCATCAGCCTGGCCAACCTGATCTCACGATTCACCATTGCCAAAGCACGGCCTGAACTGGCCATCGAGGCCAGCCACAAAGAAACACTGGCCGCCGCTCTGGAGCTTTCCGCGCCGCGTCTGGTCGAACTGCAGGAGAACCTGTTGTCAGCCTTCATTGAAGAGGCGAGGTTTCTCGAGATTGATATCGGTTCATCCGAAGAACTACTTATCGAAGCGAACCGCATCATCTACAGCCACTATCTCTCTGTCGAGAACCTGCTCAGCGAGAACCGCCGCATGCATCAGGAAGTGGCTCGCGCCCAGATGGAGAAGGCCTCCCTGGAGACGCTCAAAACTATCACCGCCACCTTCAATCACTACATCAATAACGCCTCCGCAACCATTCTTGGACGGGCTCAACTGATTGAGCTAAAAATAAAGAAGGGTGAGGTCAGCGACCCCTCAGGCGCCGCCGCGCACGCCATGTCTACCATCATCGACGGCGTTGGCGCCATCTGTTCAGTCATCGCGGAACTGGAGGAGATGACCAAGTTCAAGACGACAGTGTATCATGATGATACCTACATCATTGACCTTGAGGACCGCTTGCAGAAACAACTGGACAAACTGCAAACTGAAGCGCGCGTGCCTACGGAGCAAACCCCCCCGCCGGCCTAAGCTGTCAGGCTTTCGTTTGATCGTCAAACAAAACGCAGGTTCTCAATGGGCCTGCGTTTTTGTTGTAATGGTACTCTTGAGTATGCTCAGCCCGGTCGGGTGGCAGCGCTCAATTCTGAAACGACGACCGACCGATCAGGTACTCGATACGTTTGACATCGCGCTCGGAAACATCGGTGATGCGAAGGCCGGTGCATTCGTAATCCGGATTGACATCACTGCCGCTCCAGACAGCATCGGCGGTGAAGAAGACTTTCTCGTCTTCGGGGAGGTAACGGGGCAGTTCCATACGCAGTTTGTGACTGCCGGCAGCCACCGGTGTTTCGCTCAGTATTCGCATCCCTTCGGTGGTGATATCGACCACGCGGCCCAGAATCTTCTTGCTGCCCTTCTTATAAACCGCCGGATAGAATATCAATTGCTTTCTTGGGAGGGTTCGCTGTTCCATTGTTTCGCTGCTCCTTGGTTGCCCCGGTCCAATGTGTGCGGGTTGTCACACGATTCCGGAATCGTATTCTACTCTTTTGTTGATATATCGGCAGAGTTGCCTGATCAAGAAACGGTCTACGAGAAAAATGTGTTGGTGTGATAGCTCGCTATATTGCCGACGACGGCCCGCCGAGCGCTTATTCATACTTTGCCAACAGCGCCCGGAAGCGCGGGTGGTCGCGGAGGGGGTCATAGATCGGGTGTTTGCGTAGGCCCTCTATCTGCACACGTGAAGGATGGCTCAGCAGGTAATCCAATTGGTCGATGGCCAGGTCATACTTACCTACCACAATATAAACCTCTGCCAGCGATTCCAGGATGTTTGGACCCTGCAATTCGTCCTTTGAAACGGGCAGAAGTTCCGCGGCCAATTGACCCTCCTGAACGGCTCTGTGCTTCTGACCGATTCCCGCATAGACTTGCGCCAGGTCAGCGTGGAAAAGGGCAACCTCCGGATCGGTTCTAACTCGCTCTTCACAAATGACCCGTGCTGAATCGTAATAGGCTCGGCTCGTGCCGCTATCACCCATAAGCCGGTAGATTTGCCCCTTTTGTGTGTAAAACTTGACCGAATCGCCGCTTGTCGGTCTCGTGGGAACAGTGCGTCGCGTGAGGGCGGTTTGGTAATCACGCCAGAAGATGTCACTCAGCTCCAGCAGAAAGGGAGCCATCGACGGCGGCGCCAACTGTGTATACTCACGCAACGCCGCCCGCACTTCCGAACTGTCCCGACCTGAGTAAAAGACCAAAGCCGCTTTCCAGAAAAGCAGTCCCGCGTTGTCCGGGGAGAATTCGAGTGAATTGTCGACCACTTCCTCTGCCTCTTCTATTCTGTGCAGGAGGATCAGCGTACGCGTCAATCCATCGACATCACTCTGCGAAAATGGATTCAGCCTTAGCGCTCTTCGCAGATTGGCAACGGCTGCATCCCAGTTTCCCTTGCGCCGTTGAACATAAGCAATCGCGACTAGTAGCTCACTGTTGTTAGGTTGACCTTGTAGCGCTTGCTCGAAAAGCTCCAGCGCCCGGTCGTAATCGCGGCTGAAGTAGTAGTGATAATAACCCAGAGCCAGGTGGCCATCAGGTTTCCCGCTCGCCAGTCGAAACGCCTTTTCTGCCGCATCTTTCGCCTGCTCCCTGCGCTCCTCGGTCATTCGGATATCGTTGATATACTCGTATCCATACACTCTCGGCAGCCAGGCATAGGCAGCGTAGAAAGTGCTGTCGAGAGCTACCGCCTTCTCAAACATCTCAATGGACCGACTCGAATTCTTGCCCTGCTCCCAGTATTCCTTGCCGCGTAGATAGTAGTCGTACGCCTCGAGATTGTCGGTAGGTTTCGCAGCCAGAAGTTGCTTCTCTGATTCCAGCAGCGTCACATCAAGCGCTTCGGCTATTCGAGTGGCAATGTCCGCCTGAACGACGAACACCTGGGTGAGGGCGCGCTCAAAAGTGTTGGCCCAAACATGGGAGTCGTCGGAGGCGCGAATGAGCTGGGGGATGATGCGCACGCGGTCGGTGTCGCCGGACTTGTCCCAACGGATAGTCCCCTCCAGGACATAGTCGACCTTCAGTTCCCTGGCAATAACCTTGAGCGGCTTCCCGGAACCCTTATAGTGAACAGCGCTGGTTCTTGAAATAACCCGCAGACCACCAAAACCGGCCAGCCGCGCGGTGATCTCATCGGTCATGCCGTCGGCGAAATACTCATCCTCTTCGGCGCCGAGATTCTCAAACGGCAGCACGACCAGTGATTTGATACCACCACTGTCACCATCCGGCTGGAACTGCCAATACCAGAGACCGATCATGGCTATCAGCACGATCACAGCGGCGGGAACGACAATACGATTCCACCAGTCCTTGCGGGGCTTCTCCGGTCCCGAACCGACCCCTGGTGTCAGTCTTTTCAGATCGCTAACCACACCGGCCGCGCTTTGGTAGCGTAGCGATGGATCTTTTTCCAGCAGTTTGGAGACGATCCGCTGCAGGTCGTCGGACACACCACTCTTGAATCGCGACATCGGTTCGGGAATGTCATTGAGAACAGAATTGATAGTGGTCGCTTCTGTTTCTCCCTTGAAGGGAGCGTGACCGGTCGTCATCTCGTACAGCATTACGCCCAGCGAAAACAGATCGGAGCGGTGATCCACTTCCTTGCCTTGTATCTGTTCCGGTGACATATAACCAACAGTGCCAAGTGTCGACCCGGTCTTGGTCAACTGTTCAGTACCCTTTATCGCGGCCAGCCCGAAATCAAGCAGCTTGGGGCGACCCTCTTTGTCGACAACGATGTTTGACGGCTTGACATCGCGGTGTGTGATGCCCGTCTGGTGAGCTTTGCTCAAGCCTTCACAAACCTGCATCGCAAGATCCAGGATCAAATCCAGATCAAGTTCCCTGTCCTTGAGCAGGTCGCGGAGCGACTTCCCTTCCACGTGCTCCATGGCGAAGAAAGGCCGCCCCTGATGCTCGGACACATCGTGGATGGTGACGATATTAGGGTGGTTCAACTTCGCCGCGGCCTGAGCCTCGCGTTTGAAGCGCTCGCGGCAATCGTTGTCCTGACACAAATGCGACGGCAGGAA
>JAUWMW010000174.1 GCA_030612965.1 bacterium | reverse complement strand
AAACGGCTTTATGACACAGCCTGGGAGTCGAAGGGTGGCGGGTAGGCCTTCACTCTCGTGGGCGGCAGACGTCCTCCCCGTTCGTGCGATGTGGCAGGTCAGGATCCCATATGCGCTAACTTAGGCAGTATCCGGTACCCCACCCAGAGTGAAGCCAGAGGCGGAACGCCGGGTGGGAACACATTTTCTGTTGTCTCAGTGGACTAAAGTTAGCGCCTATGGTCAGGATCCCTGTGATCCTGACCATAGGTGTCAGGTTCCAAGGAACCTGACCTACAAGACTTTGGCAGCATCGCAGGGATGCTGCCTTGCTTTGTTGATCCCGCAAGATTTCGCTTGATAAATCGCCCCGATTGCGTATTATCTCCCGACGTGTGAAATGAAAGCGACGGCTCCGGGAACCACGATCTACCATTCGACATTGTCGGGTACAAGCTGTCTTGAAAACGATAAGGAGGAGACAATGAACTTTAAGTCGGTTGATGAAATCTTAGCCTTCGCCATCGGCAAGGAACAGGAAGCCGCAGACTTCTACACCGATCTGGCTGAGAAGATGGACAAGAAGCACATGAAGACCATCTTCGTGGATTTCGCCGAGGAAGAAAAACGCCACAAGGCCAAATTAGAGGCTGTTACCGAAGGCAAGGTGCTTCTGAAGTCCGAGGAGAAAGTTGTCGACTTGAAGATCGGTGACCACTTAATCGAAGTAGAGTCCAAACCGAACCTGACTTTCCAGGAAGCGTTGATGGTGGCGATCAAGAGCGAAGCCAACGCCTACACGCTGTACAAGAGTCTGGCCGTGGCCACCGACGACGCCGGTTTGAAAGAGACTTTTCTCGGTCTTGCTCAGGAAGAGGCTAAGCATAAACTCCGCTTCGAGGTCGAATACGACGACTACGTCTACCAGGAAAACTAGCAAGCTAGTTTTTACCCGCTTCGCGGGCGTTCCAATAAACTATCAGCCGCCTCAATCCGGGGCGGCTTTTCTCTGGAGGCCGGATAGGTTCAGGAGGGCGATTGACTATCCTGCCGTCGCTGCCGGGCAGCGACCAGCCCAAACAGCAACGCCATAATATACCCATCCTGCCCCCAAGTCCAGGCCCGCATGTAGAAAATAGTAAGGGCAAAGACAACCATAGCGATCGCCAGCGCACCGGCTACCTGGGCGTCTTGGACGTCCAACGACTTCGTGAACTGACGATAGCCAACCTTAACTCCTCGCCATGCCAGCCACAGCAGAGCCCCGGCGCCCAGCGGGCCGGTCTCGACCAGCCAGTGCAGCACCACATTGTGCGGTGACATGCCGCCGATATAGTACCACACCGGCACCAACCTGATGTCGGGTAGAATCTGTGAGACCACTTTGAAGTTACCCATGCCGATCCCGGTTATCGGATTCACCAGGTAAGCCTTTATGGCTGCAGTCCACAGCACCACACGCAACGATACAGTCCCTTCGGGTCTGACCATTGAATTGATCAACTCCCCGATCCTCTCAAATGATCCCCGGAAGGCTGTCTCGCTCAACGTAAGTACCACCAGTGCCAGACCAGCCAGCGGCATGGCCAGCCAGAGTATGCTCCACCGGTTTGACTTTAGCTGTTCCCGTTGCGCCTTGCGCATCACCAGCCACATTAGAACAGGCAAGGCTACTAACACGGCTACCATCGGGGCGCGTGACTGCGTGCCCAGAATTGCGATACCTATCACCAGGCAGCAGGTACCATACAATAGCCGCCCCCCTGGCCGGTTGGACCGGATCAGAAATGCAGCCGCCATCGGCAGCGCCGTCATGCAAAAGGTCTCCATCGGAAGCCAGGCCAGGCCGAATACGCGATGCTGACCGCCCTCGATCACAAGCGTTACGCAGTTGATCGCAGCCAGCACAACTACTATGAGCAGATAAACCTGCACGATCCGCCGCACACCGATTTCCCGCGCCATCTTATAACTGACTCGATACGCCAGGTAGATCACTATAACTCGCAAAGTAGGGGTGATGGTCAGACTACGGTCGTGAGCCAGCACGATCGACATCAGGGCAGCGCCGATAAGGAGCATAAACGGTGCATCGAAACTCGTTCGGTGGACTTCTGTTCGGACACGCAACAGATAGTCCAGAACAACCGCCATAAGCAATATCAGGACGGCAAAGTCGGCCGGATTGATCAGCATTCCTCCCAAATGAGCCGGATAGAACAGACCGCCGGCCGCCATCCATACATAGAAACAGATTCTGGGATTGGTTATGAGGACCATGGTTCCCAGGACTGCGAAGTAAAGGGCAGCGAGAATCGGACGCGGTCCGGTAACGATCAGCAGCGCCGGAGAGAGTATCGTGAGGGCCACAACGGCCGCTACCAGATTGAAGCGGCGGCTGGTATCAGCCGGCGCACAGAGAGAATCTCCGGCGGCGTGAGTATCGTACATAACACACTAATGGTATGAAAATATTTCGTGAATGGCAACAGGCAGACTCGCTCTGGGGGCAGATGGTTTACGCCTTCGCTTTCTTCGCGGCTTTGATTGTTAGATACCAGGACCCGGTAGCGGTCATGGGACAGCGATCCCCGTTGTCCACGATTCCTCAGTCAAACATTGACAAACGTAGCCGTTTTCCCTTATACTAAGAAGTAAGAACCACCAGTCGCAGACTGGGCGGTTTGGCGTCAAAGATGTCACTCGCTGACGCAACAAAGAGGTTCCTGATGAGATACCGAGTGCTTGTTATGCTACTGCTGTCCAGTCTGCTGTTGCCGGTTGTGTCCGCGCTGGCGCAGGACATGTGTGCGGTGAGCCTGGGCCATGTTACGGGTGCGTACAACGGTCAGATTCCCATATCGAATGACGAGGTTACCTTCAGCATCCGGATAACTAATCTCAGTCAGGTGTATGGAGTGGTGGGAATCAACAACGGGTTCGAGATATCGGGTAGTGATCCAGCGGTGACCTGGAACGTTACGGACACCGGCGCCCTGCAGATTATGTACGATATCTTCGATCTGGTATTCGCTTTTTCCTTTCACAGCGTGGATGGTTCCGGGGCCGACACCATCGGAGTCCGCGGCTGTACCATGATGGGCATGCCGTTGCCGGGAGAGTATTCTGATACCGCCTACTGGATCTCTCTGACGGTCACCGATCCCGCCAACGCGGGACATCAGATCTGCCTTGATTCCAGTTGGTTCCCGCCCAGCGGTGCCTGGATGTGGACTTACGGATCCGGAGCGGGCAGCTTCCCACCCCTTTGGGACGGACCACACTGCTTTAATCTATACAACTGCTGCGAAGGCATCCGCGGCAATGTCGATTGTGATCCCACCGGCGAGAACGATATCGCCGATCTGGTTTATCTGGTTGCCTACATATTTGGCGGCGGACGTGCGCCAATGGATATCGCGACGGCCGACTTCGACGAAAGCGGCCAGATAGACATTACTGACTTGATATTCCTGATTGAGTATATGTTTACAGGCGGACCCGCACCGCCGGACTGTCCGCAGGCATTCAGGATGGCAGGTGGACAGGTTCCGATATCGAGTAGCTGCGGAACGACCTAACGGGTCATGCCTACGCCCCGCGTTGGGGCACGATACACAGAAACTCGAAATCCTCGTCGTATGGATTCTCAAACTGATGATCGGCGTTAGCCGGCACGTAGGCATAGTCATTGGCCTCAACCGTGTGCTGCACGCCATCGATGGTCAGTCTGCCTTTGCCCTTAACAATGTAATTGACGTGCTCCCAATCGTGGCTGTGCGACGGCGTGTGACCGCCGGCAGCGATACAGAACAGGCGCATCGAGTGGTCCGTCCAGCCCTCGTCGGGACCGATCGTGTTCGCTTTGGTCACATATTTCACATTGTCTGATGCGACCGGCTTGAGCTTGATACTTTCTTTCTTGACTACAGGCATGGAACCTCCTGGGTTTGAGCTATCATACGCAGGGAACCACGGAGGAAGCAAAAAAAAAGAACCCGTCTCCGTATTGGAAACGGGTTCACGAAACGTTGTAGTCAAATCCTATTTCATCCGGGCCACATCTACTTCCTACGACGGATGGTGCGGCGAGTCTTGCTCTTGCGAGCAACCTTGCGCTTGGAGCTGGCGCGCCAGCTCTTCGAGCGGGTGGTGCGACGCTTTGCAACCTTGCGCTTGGCAGGCTTCCACTGCGACCGTGAGGCCGGCTTGCGGAAGGCGTTGACGGTGCCGCGGTTCCCTCTCCAGATGGAAGGGTTGGCCTTCTTGAGTCTCAGGTCGACCGCTTTGTAGCGGACAGAGTACACTGTGCGACCAAGCTGACGGGCGATCCAAGTTGTCTCGTAGTTGCGATAGAACTTGCGCATGAACGCCATTTCTTCGCGCGACCACTGGCGGGCAACTTTACGGCCCACGGTGCGACGATGGGTCGTACGTCGCGAGGTGTTGTATCGTTTCCGCATAGCCATACTCTACTCCTTGTTTGAGCTGTTACAGGTAGCGAACATAGACCATGGCTCAGTCTCTGTACGCTGTTTACATAACTTGTTTTTTTCATCGGTCGCAGTCCAAAATCCTTTAGCCCCAACTGCTTAGATTTTTCTGTCAAGAACGATTAGCACTCCCTCCATCCATGTTCGACCGAGCAACGGAGTTGCCACCCGCCCCAAAACCCACCGAGTAGAACCAGTACTAACCGGAGTTCACAGCAAAGGCGCCGGCGGAGCACCAACTATCATGTAACTACTTGTCAGGCATATTGTTAGTTGCGCTCAAGGGATTGCCCGGACGGTGGGCAGTTGAGACACAGCACGTCTCCCGGTCAGGTGTTTTTCTGATGCGCGAAAGAGGAATTGCTATATCAAGTGGCGGACGAGGGTAGGTTGTCTCACAAGTTTGGCACACCAAGGTGGCGGACAATACTGTTCATAAGTACATCACCTAACCCCGCGTAGAGGGCGGCCTTGCGTCGCCCCAGTGAACGCCCCCCTCGACTGCCAGGCTGTGTCGTAATTGTATGTTCCACTGGTTCCTGCGTTCGCCGAAGGCGAGCGTGTGAACCGGTGGTTCTTAAGGCTGTTTCCCCACAATGCCTTAGCGAGAATCGCAGGGTCACAATCCGCCTGGGCGGATCAGGACCCTGCGAAACGGATTTGTGACACAGCCTG
>JAUWMW010000253.1 GCA_030612965.1 bacterium | reverse complement strand
AAGTTGTACAGGAAGACAGCCCTAACCTGGTATTCGGACGCCTTTTCCACCTGCGACCAAGCGGTAGCACAAGACAGGCCAAGTACAGCGACAACCAATATGCAAATAGCGGCTTTGCTCACCGATCAGAATTCCCAGGCCACGGTAGCGTACACGCCCCGCTCGTTCTCGGCTTCCATTCTGTTTCGTTCCGACAGATATTCGGAATGACGACGTTCAAGAAGGTTCTGTCCACCGAGGGCTAACTCCAGGTTATTGTGCAGCTTCCATCCCATCCGGATATCAAGAGCAGTGTAGCTGTCAATATCGGCCACAGGCAATGCATCCACATAACGCAGGCCGGCATCGAGTTCGATATCGGTGGTCAGGTCAGCTATCAAGCGTAAGTAGATCTGGTTGCGTGGTTGACCTCCCTCGGAGTTCCCAAATCGAGTAACGAGGTTCACCTCGATACCGTCAATTTCGATTTGGATATGTGTGTACGAGGCTTTGAAGGCGAGACAGTCCGTGGCCCGCCAGTCAGCAGCCAACTCCAGACCGTACGTCTTTCCACTCACGTTGTTCCCAGCCGTTACAGGTACAGTAAGATATGTGATAGGATAGCCGTCGGGTATCGGGTCACCGGCCTCGAGGTTGCGGAGTTTATCATAGACGTTATAGAATCCGGCCAGATCCAGCGACACATTATCAGACATCTGAATACGGTAACCTGCTTCGTAGGCCATCAGTTCTTCACTCTCAAACTGTCTCTTTCCGGTCAGCACCAATAGGACAGGGAATGGACTGGGGTTATCCTGCGATAGTGGCGGCAGCACACAGGAGATAATCCGCGCATTATGCTCGATTCGCGAAGGTGTCCTTACCGCACGAGCAACGGCCGCCCAAACCGAATGTCGCTTCTGCGGCAGCCAGAGCAATCTGGTTCCCGGTTGGTACTCAAACCCAGTGTAGTCGTTCTGCTCGAACTTCGATCCAACCGTCAGACGGAGCTTATCTTCGATCAATGAGATAGTGGTCTGAACAAAGGCATTGTACAAGTCGTCTGTTCTGGCTGAGGGTATCGCCCAAGACTGTGATGTACTTTCGACGTCATCCTGAGTGAGACGATACCCGGCTCCCATCAGCAAAGACACCCGGGACGATAGCCTCTGGTGGTGTTGGAGATCCAGATCGAAGGTGTTGCGAACCTCCTTGGCGAAACCGTCAAAACGCCTGGTGCGATCGAAGTATGTCTGGAGTGTCATCTCTGAAGACGAGTTGAAACTATGCGTCCAGCGCCCCAGGGCATTCATGCCGGAAATACTCGTTTTGTCCTTGACCATTTGATACCAGGGTTCACTTAGAATCCCCCAATTGAAGGTCTGGTGCGCGTCACCGCTGTAAAGGTCGCTCATGAGCGTAAAGGTATTGCGATTGGACAACTCCCAATCGAAGCGGACTCCACCACGTAAAACGTCCCATTGATCATTTGCGTCGTCTCCACTCTCAAAGAGCGAGTTGTCCCGGCTGACGAATTTGCCGTACGCTCTGTACGTCACGCCGTCACCGATCTTACCGCCATGACGGAAGGCACCCAGACCTCGCTCTTCAGTACCGGTGCCTAATTTGAGAAACGTTCCCTGGGTGTTCGCCGAGCTTTTCGTGATTATGTTTATCACCCCATTGACGGCATTGGCTCCCCAGAGAGTCCCTCCTGGTCCCCGGACAATCTCGATACGGTCGATATCTTCCAGTAGGACATCCTGCACGTCCCAGTAGACACCTGAAAACAGAGGCGTGTACACTGACCGGCCGTCGATTAGAACTAGGAGCTTATTCGCAAAGCCTCCGTTGAAACCGCGTGAGGTGATTGCCCATTTATTGGCATCAATCCGAGCTACCTGTAGGCCCGGCGCCATCCGCAGCGCCTCTGCAATGGAGGTAACGCCAGAGCGCCTGATGTCCTCGGATGTAATGACGTACACAGCTGCCGCAGCCTCTGAGAGTTTTTCGACTTTCTTGGACACGGATACGATCTCGACGTCCATTAGATCTTCTAAGGACATCTCAAGATAGTCGTCTTCCGGGAATGCTGGAGTCCCAAGGTTCAGGAAAAACAGGAGAGCTATTACCCCAACATATCGTCTGGAAATCACTTCTGCTTTGCTCATGCTAAAACCTCACTCCATTGTGTCTTTTTGCTATGCATAGTATGGGCCGTATCTGTTTAACACGTGGTGTCTCTTGGTCATCTCGGTGCGCATTTGCCCGGAGTCAACTGACTGAATACCAAATCTGCGGCTTCGAACCTTTTGTCCGGTCCATCGTTCAGGAGCCAGAGCGATCCCTAGAGCATCAGCGCGATTGAATTGAAGTTGCTGGCTCATTTTCACTTGCCCTTTGTCTCTGCAAGTTGTTCTAAGGCACCAGAGGTATAATCATAGCTATTGTATTTAGACCACATGATCTAATTATCGACAGATGAGTACGAAAGCGTACCCTGGATTAATGAAGCCAGCAAAATCAATGTCCTATCCGTGCGCTCCAAACCACCCTGTGCAACGGGCATATTCAGGGGGTTGGGGCGGACGTTCTTAACGCAGATGTCAATAGTCGTGCAGGCTGCAAGGAGTTATGACGGAAATGCCAAGAAACAGAGTTGAGTACCGTGAGGAAGTAATTGACGTCATGCTTTGAAATGCTATAGTTTACTTTCAAATGCTAAGCGACAATGGTAGAGATATGCGGATGACCACTTGGTTGACTTTACAGGAAGCGGCGAAACATCTGAGAATGGTAGGTCTATCTGAAAACCATATATTCAATAGTTAGGTAGCATTAGGAGGAGACATGGATTTCGATACATTCAGGCTGCTAGTGAAAGGTATCATCCCTGTAGGCACGGTGCTACAGAACCCAGGAGGCGGAACATCAATAATAGTATTGCTCTCCGATAAAGAAATCTCCTATAAACGTGGTGACAATACTATCAAGGTAGACTTTCGCGATCTATTCGATGCCTACGACAATTTTAAGGGCAAAAAGGTATCAACAAGCGATTTGAAATTATTTAATCCTCCTACCTTCGATAGCAATGCACGTCCTGCCGGGCATAGTTGTAATTGTACGTTCCTGTTCATGGTATTATGCCGTTTACCACTGGTCGTTGGGATTGAAGATCGGGGAGTGAAAGGTCACCCCTTTTTCGTAAACATTCCCAAATGAAGCTAAACACGCAAAAGATGAAGTTTGAAACAGCTGAAAGGAAGCGTGAAATACGACAGGCAAAGCTATAAAAGCTGCACAGCAGGCTTGAAGTGTCGCTGCGGACGCTTTATCTGTAGTATTTGACGCTTGAAATGCCGCAAATCAAGCATGAAACGTGACGGAGGAAGCTTCAAATGTCATATTTGAAGCGTTGAATGAGGCATTTGAACTTATTTATTAACCGGTTGTGGTGAGAGAAATATAGGATAACGTTAATAGATACAGGAGGTTACGATTATGGCGAGGTTTCCAAGCAAGGAAGCGGAAGTTTTAGCACTGTCCCAGGAGATGGCAAGCGGCTTGGCCGCAAACGTGGCAATATACCCGTCGCCGAACCCCCTTAAGCTTCTGCCACAAAGGTACTTACT
>JAUWMW010000292.1 GCA_030612965.1 bacterium | reverse complement strand
CGGGTGGGTTCTTGTTACTGTAAGCTATCACTCGGCTGCATCGTCAGTGTCGACACCGCCCGTGCAAAAACTCTGTCACGTGAAAACGGCACCGTCCAGCGTCCACCGTTTCGCCACATCTCATTGAAATCGAAGAAGTGCGAACTCATCGGGTTGCCGGAGTTCCCGGCCGGAAGAACCATAGTGGCGGCGTCGACATCGGCAAAGTCGATTACAAAGCGCCAACTCGGTCCGACGATGCAGGTGTAGGTAGTATCGTCGCGCCGACTGTAAAACGAGGCGTTCAATGATCCCGGGCTGCCGGAGTGAGGCCACGGACCGAACTTCAGATTGAGAATAGAATTCGCGACAGGCACCGACGCCATCGGATGACGCATCGTCAACGTGTGCATCTCCCCCCAACTGCGCAGTGGTTGCTGATCATCACTTTGGACGGCACTCAAAGCATCCACCGTCTCACGCGCGGCTCGTTGTGCGATCTCCTCACGCGTTTCCATGTAATCCGGCGTTGTGATATCGTCGAACCACTCTGTCGCCTCGCTGTGGTACAACCGATCCAGGGTCAGCTTTGAGACTCCGGCCGAGAGTGTCCCCAGTTCATCCTGAAACGTTAGTTGCTTCAGGCGGTTCAGGAACAGCACCATCATTGGCATCATTGTCGACTCCACGGTGGTTTGACCGTCCCAGTGGTTCCTGGATATCAACCTGGCTTCTCCGATTCCGATAAGCGCCTCGGTCAGGATGGTCTCCCATCGCAGCAAGTATTCATCACGGTGATCCAGTTGCCATGTTGCCATGTCGTCAACAGTGATCTCAGCATTCGCTCTCAGCAGCTCGGTGATGCGCAGGATGCGGTCGGCGGCGAAATTGCCCGAAAGATTGGCTGAGCGGCTCGGCATATTGTTGCAACTTGCCAGCCAGCCCTGTGGTGGGTTGCAGACGTGCGGCGTCTCGTCGAGCGGATAGTATCCTTCCCAATCATCATCACCAATCCAACCCCGTCCGGGCCGGTGACCGTCGTTGCCCGAGCGGACCGGAATGGGTGTACCCAATTGGTAGCCGATGTTTCCGGCCCTGTCGGCATACATGTAGTTGGCGTTGAGGGCGCCGAGCCCGGTGACAACCAGACGGAATCGATCATACGTGATTACTCTATGTAGCTCGAACCCGGCCCCGATGGCCGCGGCGAGATCAACGTCATGGCCTGCCCATTTCAGAGAGTACAACTTGTCACCGTTATCGCTCATCACCGGTCCGTGCCGGGTCAGCCTGGTGCGCAATTCAATCGGCCGATTGTCTGAGGCGTAGATAGTGTCGATTATGATTTCCAGCGGTTCATAACCTGAGGGAGTGAGCACCCGCAGGCTGTCGTCGGGGTCCAACCTCTCCTCGAAATAATCGGTCACATCCACACCACCGGCCGTGAACGACCAAGCAGCGGCGCCGTTGTGTCCCATGACAACAAACGGCAAACCCGGCACGGTGATACCGAGCACACCGTAGGACGGCTCTTCGACATGCATCCCGACCGCATACCAGAACTGCGGCAGCCGTCCGATCTCGAGATGCGGATCGGCGGCCAGCATGGCCCGACCGCCAGCCGAACGATCGGACGCCACTACCCACGAGTTGGAAGCACCGGCCATACGGAGCGGCGTTGAAAGATCGTCGAGAAGTGCTGTTGCCGCCGCCTTCTGAAAGGCTGTCGAACCGGATGTTGCAGAGACTGAGGCTCGGTTTACATTCACAGCAGGCAAAAACTCCACCGGGCCACGTTCTAAACAAACGGACGGTCCACCGGTAGTGGGGGGACGCAGGCTGCGGCCAGCCGCTTCCGGCACTGTCGTCTCCGCCCAGTCCGGATATACCGGCAACAGGGATTCGAGTTGTTTGTCGCTGAGTTTCTCGGTTAGTTCGAGATAGAACTCATCACTGTTCTGCAGAGCATCGGAGAACCAGGTTTGAAAGCTGAGAGCGGTCAGGCAGTCGTAGACAGTCCAGGGTTCGAAGTCAACCGGCAGCAAGCGGAACTCGAACGGCAATGAGCGGCAGGTTTCATGGTAGGCATTCACACCGTCGGCATACGCTTGCAGACGACGACGGTTGTGGTCGGACAGACTTTCAAGTGCCTTCTGTGCCAGGCGTGTGTGGCCGATCATGCGTTGCTGTTTGTCGGTTTCGAGGGTGACACTGCCGAGCATCTCAGAGAGTCTCCCTTGCGACAAGCGACGAATCAGATCCATTTGAAACATGCGGTCAGCAGCGTGCTGGTAGCCGAGGGCAAAGAGGGCGTCGGTTTCATTGTGCGCCCAAATCTGCGGGATACCCAGGCTGTCGAAAGTAATCGTCACATTGTCCTGCAACTCCTCGAGAGCAATTGTGCCGTCGGTCACCGGCAATGAACGCTGCAAGAGGACATACCCTGCAATCACAAAGCCGACGATTAGTCCTGCGACAGCGAACAGGAGACCTTTGAGAGCGCGGCGTGTGGCTGGTTTCATTGAATGGTTACAACCCTTTTATGGAGTTCTCGGTGTGCGTTCATGAACGGTCGACGAAGTCAGGATGCTCACCACCAGCACCACGACAAAGGCCAGCACAAAGGCCGGTACTAACTCGTACAACGCCCCTTTAAGTGCTGGGATATTCCTCCAGACGACGGTAACTGTCACGCCGACTAACATGCCGGCGATCACGCCCGCTTTGGTGGTGCCTTTCCACATCAAGCCGAGTATCACCACCGGTCCGAAAGACGCCCCAAGAGCGGACCATGCATAGAGCACGAAATCGAAGATGACCCGATTTTCGGTCAGCGCAAAACCGATCGAG